>JBAYTM010000288.1:0-4042 GCA_041675685.1 Thiohalobacteraceae bacterium | reverse complement strand
GTTCAGCATCCTGAACTCCGGCACGATGAGCGTGGTCGCCAGTGCATCGGCCCCCGCTCCGAGTGGAAACTTTGCCGGTGCGACCGGTATCCACCTCAACGGTGGCAGCACTTCGGCGACGATCACCAACTCGGGTGCGATCTATGTCGATGCGATCGTCAATGACGGAACCACCGGCACTGCTGCTGCGACCGGCATTCTCGTGACCAACACGGGTGCCACGGTCAACAACGCTGCTGGCGTGATCCATGCTCGTGAGAGCACGGATGGCGGTGCGACGTGGACCTGGGGTAATGCAATCGACACGACCGGAGCTTCCGGTCCGGTTGTGATCAACCTGCTGGGTGACGGCTCGACGTATCAGAGCGCTTACCCGACGGGTCCGGTTGCTCATGGCGACATTTACGGCAACATCGAGCTTTCAGCGGACGACACGGTGAACGTGTCTGCCGGTGAGACCTGGTTCGATGGTCTGGTGAATGCAGGTGCCTATGCAGCGTGGTCGGATGGCGATCCGCTGACCGATCCGGCGCTGTCTTCGGACGGTACGCTGAACATCGCCAGCGATGGTGTCCTGTTCCTGCGTGACGATCGCGGCGAAGCCAACGATGCAGCCGATTACGCTGGTCCCTCGCATGTGTTCGTGAACAGCTTCAACGTGGACGCCGGTGGCGTTCTGGCGCTGGAGCTTGCGAGCGGCCCTGTTGGTGGCGCCCAGGCAGTCGGTACGTATCCGTCGGTCTATGCCAACAACGTCAGCCTTGCCGATGGCGCGGTGATCGAAGCTCGTCCGTCGAGCAGCAACGGCCTGTATGACGATGACTACTTCTACGACAATGTCATCGAAACCGGCACGGGCGGTGTTCTGGACGGCGGCACGCTGACGGCGCAGACCACTTCGGTCCTGCTGACGGCGGAAGCGACCTATGACGGGGATCACAACGGCGACGGCATCGGGGACGGCAATGTCGACCTCGGCGTTACCCGCGTGCACTTCGACCAGGTTGCCGGTCTGAACATCAACCAGACCTCGGTTGGTCAGGCGATCGAAGGCACGTACGATCCGGGCCTCGATGCGACGAACGGTGCCTATGCCGGCCTGCTGGCCTCGCTGTTCACGATCAACGATGCGACCGAATACGCCAATGCGCTGGATGCGCTGTCTGCTGACCAGTATGCAGGTTACCTGCGTTCGCTGGGCTGGCTGGGCACGCGGTTCAACGGCCTCATGAACGACATGAGCGAATGCGGTAAGGGCATTGTCGATACGGAACTTTGCCGGAGCCCGGGCGATCCCCGGATCTGGGCCGAGTTCAACATCGGCCATGTCGATACGGACGGCGACGTTGAAGCTTCGGGCTTCAATTCCGACCAGATGTTCATCGCGATGGGTGTGGACTTCGCGGTCAGCCCGAACTTCGTGCTGGGCGTTGCCGGTGCCTATGTGGAAAGCAACACGGACTTCGACCTGTACAACGGGAAGATCGACGCGAACGGCTTCCAGGTTGGTCTGTACGGCAACTACGACGCGGGCAGCTACTACCTGAAGGGCTCGGTGAGCTACACCGACCTGGATGGCGACTCGGCACGCACGATCTCGATCGGCAACCCGTTGACGCCGTGGCACGCGAATGGCTCGACGCTGACCGGTACGCTGGTTGGTGATCCGGATGCGACGATCTGGTCGCTTGCGGGTGAAGCCGGGTATCGCATCCCGCTGAGCGAGAATGCGACGCTGACGCCTTACCTGGGCCTGGACTATGCCTCTGTGAACCTGAAGGAGTTCACCGAAACCGGCCTTGCAGGTGCAAACCTGACCGTGGACGGCTCGGATGAGTTCTTCGCAGGTGAACTGGGCCTCGAACTGGCCGCGCAGATGGGCAATGTCTCGCCTTACATCAAGGCGGGCTGGCAGCATCGCTTCAGCAGCGATACGGCGGACTTCACGGGCGCCTTCGCGGACGGTCCGGTGGGCACTTCGTTCGAAGTGATCTCGGAAGACTTCGCTGCGGATTCCGCGATGGTCGAAGTCGGGATCGCGGCAGCACTGACGCCGGCGCTCGATGCGCACATCGGTTATCAGGGCCGCTTCTCGAGCGACGTGGAACGCCATGCCGGCGGGATCACGCTGAGCTACCTGTTCGGCGCTGCCGAACCGGCTCCGCCGCCTCCCCCGCCGCCGCCGCCGCCGCCGCCTCCTCCTCCGCCCCCGCCGCCGCAGGTGGTGTGCAACAAGGGTCCGTACATCGTGTTCTTCGACTGGGATAAGTCGGACATCACGCCGGAGGCAGCCACGATCCTCGACAGTGCGGTTACCGCCTATGGCAACTGCGATGTCGTTCCGATCATGCTGGCGGGCTACACCGACCGTTCGGGTACCGAAGCCTACAACATGGGCCTGTCGGCACGCCGCAACACCTCGGTGCGCGGTTACCTGACGACCCATGGTATCCCGGATGAGCGGATCACGAGCCAGGCGTTCGGTGAAGCCAACCCGCGCGTTCCGACCGCAGACGGTGTCCGCGAACTGCAGAACCGCCGCGTCGAAATCACCTACGGACCAGGCTCGGGCAACTAAGCCGAACCTGGCGCAGGCAACAAACAAAGGGGGCCGGGAGATCACTCTCCCGGCCCCTTTTTTTGTATCGAACACGCACATACAAATACGCGAAATGAAAAGGTGCCCGGTGCCACAACTCGCTGCAGAGATGTGTGGGATAGACCTAAGTCGCAATGGACGGACGCATGACTCCGGTCCATCAAGGGGGCGTGACGGAGCAGCCTATCGAAATTGAAGAGGTTACAACCTTTCTGCGGCGATACGAGCCTTTCGCCGCCTTGGAAGACGTGCAATTGGCGCTAGCTATTCGGGCGCTGGAAATAAGCTATTTTCGCCGAGGCGCGCGGATCGTTGCCGCGGGAGAAGACAATCGCCACTTGTCCGTCATCCGGTCAGGTGCAGTCGAGCTCAGGCTAGGCGGTACAGATCTCAACGCCCGTTTGAGCGAAGGCGACAGCTTCGGCTATCCGTCACTGATCCGGAATGGCCCTGCCCAGAATGAAGCCGTGGCCTTGGAAGATACGCTTCTCTATCGGATCGGCCAAGCTGCCTTCCAGGCACTGCGCGCTGACAGTCCTGCATTTCGAAGCTACTACGAGATTGATGAGGCTGCCCGTCTGCGCCGGGCTGTGGATGCCATGCGTCAATCGGAAAAGGGGGCAGCCGGGATTGAGGACGGCCTGCCGACGTATGCTTCGCTGTCTTCCATCATAAGGCGGCATGAAGTTGTGATCGGCTATCCGGACATGACGATCGAAGACGCTGCGAAATTGATGGCGAACAAGGACGTTTCGACGCTGCCGATATGCCATGATGCCCGGCTAGTCGGCATACTCACGGATAAGGACTTGCGTCGCAGGGTCCTGGCGAAGGGGGTCGGCGTCAACAATCGATTGGAAGAGGTAATGACGCCTGATCCGGTGACCGTTTCCCCGGAAATGCCGATTCTCAGCGCTCTGCTATTGATGGCCGATCGCCACATCCATCATCTGCCGATAGTCGATGCCGAAGAGCGATTGATTGCAGTCGTTTCATCCAATGACATTCTCGCACAACTGGGTTCGAATGCCCTGCACATCGCAAAAGAGATCGCCTTCGCGACGGATCGAAAAGCCGTTTCGCGCGCGACTGCGTTGTTACCTCAGGCGCTCACTGGCCTCGTATCCGCAGGGGTCGATGCAGATCATATAGCTCGCTACGTAAGCACGATCGGTGAAGGTGCGCATCGCCGGCTGCTTGAGCTTGCGGAAACTGAATTGGGTCCGCCTCCGGTACCCTATGCGCTTGTGTGCTTTGGATCGTTGGCTCGAGCGGAACAGGCCCTCGGATCGGATCAGGATAACGGTTTCATTTTTGCCGACGAATTCGACCGGGCACGCCATGATGCCTACTTCGAGCAACTTGCGCAGCGCCTGTGTGACGGGCTGGATGAGGCCGGTTTCCGCTATTGCTCGGGGGACATCATGGCGACGAACCCGGCCT
>JBAYTM010000287.1:0-4045 GCA_041675685.1 Thiohalobacteraceae bacterium | reverse complement strand
TCGATGAACTCGACGATGTCGGCCCGGGTGTTCGGTGGGATGCGGCCGCGGATGGCGTTGAGCTGGCTGCGCGCGACCTCCAGCGCGCGGCGGAAGCGCTGGACCTCGTCCTGGATCAGGTGTCCCGGGATGGCATATTCGAGAACCTCCAGCTCCCCGCGCTGAAGCATATGCGCCTTGCCGATGGCAATGCCGCGCGATACGCCGATTCCGGTGAGCTGGATAGCCATACTGTCCCTGCCTGTCTCCCCTGTGTCCGGCCGCTGCTGTGCCGCGAGCGGTTCGATTCGGCGTTGTTCTGCCGGGAGTCCTGCCTCGAGCCTGGCGAAGGCGCTTCGCTACTCCGCCTCCTGGAAGCGGTTTTGAATCAGCGCCTCGAGCTCGTCCAGTGCCTTGTCCTCGTCCGGGCCCTCGGCACTGATGGTCAACACCGTGCCTTTGGATGCGGCCAGCATCATGATGCCCATGATGCTCTTACCATTTACCGCCTGTCCGTTGCGCGCCACTTCGATACGGCTGTCGAACCGCGACGCCAGCGTAACGAACTTGGCTGCGGCGCGCGCGTGCAGGCCCAGCTTGTTGATAATGGCTATATCCTTCTGCTGCATATCAGTTTCCCGTCACAGGTTTGCACGACACGACGCCATCGCGTCCGCCGCTGAGCGCCTTGTTGGCGAGTTCTTCGAGGTCCAGACGCGGGTAATTGAGTACCCGGATCAGCATCGGCAGGTTCACGCCGGCGACGATCCGGACACGATAGCGGTCCTGCAGGCGGTAGACGATGTTGCTCGGCGTCGAGCCGTACATATCGGTGAGGATCAGCACGCCGTTACCGTCGTCGAGTCGCGCGACGACCTGCGCCGCCTGTTCCAGAACGGCATCGGGATCGCTGTCGAATGAGACCGGGAGCACCGCCGTGGCCAGCGGGCAGACACCGAGCATCTGTGCGGCCGTCTCCAGAAGGTAATCGCCCAACTTGCCGTGACTGACGATCAGCAACCCGACGCTCATGGCAGCTCCCTATGACGGACCAGCACTGACGGATAACGGGTCGCGAAGTGTCTGCCCAGACGCTCGGCCAAGTAGACGGAGCGGTGCTGACCTCCGGTGCAGCCCAGCGCGACGGTAAGGTAACTGCGGTTCTCGCACTCGAAACGCGGGATCCAGGTTTCCAAAAATCCGCGGATCACCTCGTACATCTCATCGACCAGCGGCTGAGCGCTCAGATACTCGACGACATCGTTGTCCCGGCCGGTGAGCGGACGCAGGCGCGCGTCCCAATGCGGGTTCGGCAGACAACGCAGATCAAAGACAAAATCGGCGTCCTTGGGGACGCCGTGTTTGAAGCCGAAGGATTTGAACAATAGCGACAGCGTACCGTTGGTTTTGGCGCCGACGCGCTCCTGTATCAGGTCGCGCAGCTGGTGCACGTTGGTGTGGGTGGTGTCGATGTGCAGGGCGGCGTTTCCCGCAATTGGCTCCAGCAGACTGCGTTCCTGACGGATCGCGTCGGCGAGCGACAGGTTGCCTTTGCTCAAGGGATGTTTGCGGCGGGTCTCGCTGAAGCGCTTCAGCAGGGTCTCGTCGTCCGCCTGCAGATAGAGGATTTCGCACTGAATACCGCGCTCACGCAGTGCGGTGAGGATCTGCGGAAAGCGCTGCAGGTCCTCGGACTGGTTGCGCGCATCGATGCCGACCGCGGCATTGTCCTGGCCGACCGGGGGATTGTCCTGCAGTTGCTGCGCGAACGGCTCCAGCAAACCGACCGGGAGGTTGTCGATGCAGTAGTAGTCCAGGTCTTCGAGCGTATGCAGGGCCACGCTCTTGCCGGACCCCGACAAGCCGCTGACGATGAGCAGTTTCATTGCATTTCGCTCCGCTGAGACAATGCCTGCGCGGGCTGACCGCTAAGGGGGAGGGCTTCGATGCTGAGGTTCATATCCCGGGGTGACTGGACTCAGTCGTGCGTATTCTGGTCGATTTGTTGTTGGTGTCGTTCGACGAACACCTGGCCGGCATCATACCCCTTCAGCGCCAGGATGTGAGTACGGGCGGCGGCTTCGACCATCACCGCGAGATTGCGGCCGGGCGCGACCGGCAGGGTGATTTCCGGGACGGCGATGCCCAGCACTTCGCGCGTGCGGCGATTGCCAAACAGGCGGTCGATACCGCGGATCTCCTCCTCGCTCATCTTCTCCAGGTGGATCACCAGGCGCAGATACTTGTTCTGTTTGATGGCGCTGTCGCCGAACATGGCCCGGATGTTGAGTATCCCCAGGCCGCGAACCTCCAGAAAATCACGCAACAGCTCCGGGCAGGTGCCGTTGAGCACGTCCGGAGCGACGCGCGCGAATTCCGGAATGTCGTCGGCGATCAGGCGGTGACCGCGGCTGACCAGTTCCAGCGCCAGTTCGCTCTTGCCGACGCTCGGGTCGCCGGTGATCAGCACACCTATGCCCATGACCTCCATGTACACGCCGTGCAGTATCACCCGCTGTGCGAACAGGCTGCCGTACAAGTACTGGAGGTGACCGATGATCTCCTGGCTCGGCAAGGGCGAGGCGAGGATCGCCAGCGGAACGGCGTCGGCACGCTGGCGCAGGTCATCGGGCAGCGACACGTTCTCGCAGGCGATGATCAGGTCGGAATTGTCGCCGAACAGCTGGTTGACCGCGTCCTTGCGGGAATTCTTGCGCAAATCGGCCAAGTAACCGAACTCGGTCTGGCCGATCAATTGGATGCGGTGCGGATGGATGAAGTTGAGATGGCCCACCAGCGAGACGTCGCTGCGGTCGTCGCCGGGCTGGTAGCGGATGCTGCGCTGCCGGCCGCCCTGTCCCGCCACCCAGGTCAGCTCCAGCCGGTCCTGGAGCCTGTCGAACAGCGACGCTACGGTCAGCGGTGTGGTCATGCGTTGGTGCGATCGGCTTCCCAATGCTGCAACAGCTGGAGCAGGTCCTTGCTGTTGCCGGTTTCGCGCAGCCGCTGAGTAAATCCCGCGTCGCTGAACATCCGGGCCAGTTGGGCCAGTAGCTGCAGATGCTCGCTGGTGGACTCGGCCGGGACCATCAAGGCGAACAGGATATCCACCGGTTTGTTGTCCAGCGCCTCGAAGTCGATGGCGTCGGTCAACCGGATGCAGGCGCCGAGCGGTTCCTGCAGGCCGCTCATGCGGCCGTGCGGGATGGCCACGCCCTGGCCGAGCCCGGTGCTGCCGAGACGTTCGCGTGCAATGAGGCTGTCGAAGATCTCTTCGGTTGTGAGGTTCGGCGCGTCCTGCGACAACAGCTCGCTGAGCTGTTCGAGGGCGCGCTTCTTGCTGGTGGTCTGCTGGCAGCAGACCACCCGCGCTGGGCTGAGGAGACTGGCAATGTGCATGTCGTCGCGGCTTCGGCTGGAGGTATCGCGATCAGGCCTCGTGGTTCTTGATCGAGCCTTCGCTGCGGTGATGATCGGTGGTTTTTTCCTTGTGTTTTTTCACCTGGCGATCGAGTTTGTCGACCAGTGCATCGATGGCGGCATACATATCCTCATCGGTTGCGTCGGCAAACAGCTTGGTCCCCGACAGCAGCAAGTTCGCATCGGCCTTCTGACGCAGCTTCTCGACACTCAGCACCACATGAATGTCGGTTACATTATCGAAGTGCCGCTCCAGACGCTCCATCTTGGCGTTGACGTACTGACGCAGGGCGTCGGTGATCTCGACATGGTGTCCGGAGAGAATGATCTGCATGGTACTACTCCTTCACAAGGGAGGGCTGGATCAGCCCAGGCGTTTACGTTCATTCGATGGCGGGATGGCGAGCGCCTCGCGGTACTTTGCGATGGTCCGGCGCGCGACGTTGATACCTTCTTTGGCCAACAGATCCGCGATACGGCTGTCACTGAGCGGTTTGGTCGGCGGTTCTTCGGCGACCAGCTTCTTGATCATAGCGCGGATCGCGGTGGCGGAACATTCGCCGCCGTCGGAGGTGCCGACGTGGCTGGAGAAGAAATACTTGAATTCGTAAATGCCGCGCGGGGTGTGCATATATTTTTGCGTGGT
>JBAYTM010000286.1:0-4051 GCA_041675685.1 Thiohalobacteraceae bacterium | reverse complement strand
GCTGGTTGCAGCTCTACAAGCTATGCGAGGCATCGCACTTATCACGGCGGCGACGATCGTGGCGGAGGTTGGCGATCTCTCCCGGTTCGAATCACCACGGCGGCTGATGGCCTATCTTGGTCTGGTGCCTGCCGAATACTCCAGTGGCACGAAGATACGGCGCCGCGGTATCACCAAGGCCGGCAATGCGAGAGTGCGTCGTCTTCTTGTCGAAAGCGCATGGACATATTGCCGCGCCCCGAGGGTTAGCCAGAGCATCCAGCGCCGGCAGGAAGGACTGGATCTCGACATCGTCAAGACCGCCTGGAAAGCGCAGCTCCGCTTGCATGATCGATATCGACGCCTCGCCACGACGGGCAAACCCAAGAACGTCGTCATCACCGCCGTTGCCCGCGAGATAGTAGGCTTCATCTGGGCGATCGGCCAACGGGTTGCCGTGCAGAACGCACCTAGCGAGCGCCGAGCTGCGTAGCGGAAGGAGAAACCCGGAAATCTCGTCGGTGCGCAGCATCGGTGGCGGGGCCGGTCAGGAGAACCCTCGGCCCCTTCTTGTGGCCGGCCATCGAGCCGACGCCCGACCGCTGACAGAGGCAGCTCCGAGACGTATACCGTGGTCCTGCGGTAACCAACCCGCGCATGAGTGTCTGATCGACCGTCGTCTTGAGCCCCGCCCCCGACCCTGCGCATCGACGTTTATCATCATAATCGGCAATCAGCCGAGTGCTTCGACGTGCTCGCAGCTTGACAAAAACGGACATGAGTCGAAGGGGTAGCGCGAGACCGCGAAGCGGGCTGGCGGTCAGGGGAAGCCGTTCCCCACAATCCTTCCCGGCCTCACAAGAATTGCCCCGAAGGCAAAGGACAGTAATGATCGGCTGATGTGCAATCTGTACGCCCTGACCAAGGGTCAGGCGGCGATTCGTGACCTGGCCGCCGTGATGACCGACCGCACCGGCAATTTGCCGGAGATGGCGGGCATCTATCCCGACTATCCGGCGCCGATTGTCCGTGACACCGCAGCAGGCCGCGAGATGGTGATGGCTCGCTGGGGTATGCCGTCACCCGCCTTCGCGCTCGAACGCAAGTCGGTGGACAGAGGCGTCACTAACATCCGCAACACCAAAAGCCCGCATTGGCGGCGTTGGCTCGGACCGCAATCGCGCTGCCTCGTGCCATTCACATCGTTTAGCGAGCCGGATCAGTCACCGGGCGGGGATCGCAAGCCGGCCTGGTTCGCGCTTAGTGAAGATCGACCGCTCGCATTCTTCGCCGGTATCTGGACCCATTGGACCAGCGTGCGAAAGAAGGCCGAAGGGGAGATAAGCTGCGACCTGTTCGGTTTCCTGACTAGCGAGGCCAATGCCGAGGTCGGCCGCTATCACCCCAAGGCCATGCCGGTCATCCTGACCGAAAAGGACGAATGGGAGCGATGGCTCGCCGCGCCCTGGGATGAGGTCGCGGATCTTCAACGCCCGCTGGCGGATAATGCGCTCATCATCGTCGGAAAAGGTGAGAAAGAGGATTCGCGAACGCTGCTCTGAAATTCTCTGCAAGCGGGTCGTGCAATCATGTTGGAAGAGACGAGGCCGCCCGCAGGCGGCCTCTGATCCAGTCGTTACGCCGCCTTCTTGACGGCCTTCTTCAGCGCCTTGATCTTCTTCTCATGGCTTTGAACCTTGGCTTTGCGCTTCTTGATTTCCTGCTTGAGGGAAACGACCTTTTGATCGGCGGCGTTGTTTTTCTTCGACATGAACTGTCTCCTTGCTGTTACGGCTTCCGGTCCCGGCGTTCCGTTTCAGAAACGCCCGGATGAACTGCCTGATTTCGCGAGCAGCGCTGGTATCCAGCTCTTCGCATAATTGCAGGAACTGCTCGCGCTCTTCGCTGCTGATACGGATCAGCAACTGGCTGTCTTTCTTGTTGCGCTTGCCGGTTTTGAGCTTGTCCATCATGGCGCGCTTATACAAGAAAGATATATGCATTGTATATACGTTTTTAGGTCCGTCAAGCCACGGGCGCTCGCAGCGAAGCCAGGCGGATCGCCGTGCCCATTCCGGCGCTGTGATTGACTCCATGCCCGCAAGAGAACATTTAGAGAACATTTGGATCAATTCAGATGTTTTCGACTCGACGCCTATGCCCGCTAACCCGCAGCTCTCCGCGCTCCGCGAACAGATCGCCCGTATCGAATCGGGCGGTAAGCGCGCGCGTGGCGTCCTGCCGTTCGGAATCGAGGCCGTGGACTGCAAGGTGCCGGGCGGCGGGCTGGCGCTGGGCGCGCTGCATGAGGTCGCGGGCGGCGGCAACGGCGCCGTCCATGGCGCGGCCGCGGCGCTGTTTGCCGCCGGGATCGCCGCCCGCACGGCCGGACAGGTGCTGTGGTGCGTGACGCGGCGCGATCTGTTCGCGCCGTCACTGGCGCAGGCCGGGCTTCATCCCGACCGGGTGATCTTCGCCGAAGTCGGCGACGAGAAGGCAGTGATGGCCTGCATGGAGGAAGGTTTGCGGCATGGCGGTCTCTCGGCGGTGGTCGGCGAACTCGCCCCCCTGCCGATGGTCGCCTCGCGGCGTTTGCAGCTCTGCGCCGAGGAATCGGGCACGATTGCGCTGGCGATCCGGCGCTGGCGGCGCATGACGGAAGCAGCGGATTTCGGGCAGCCCACTGCCAGCATGACGCGTTGGCGCGTGACGGCGCTCCCGTCCGAACAGCTGCCCGTTCCTGGAATTGGTCGGGTGCGCTGGCTGGTCGAGCTGATCCGAGCGCGCGCCGGGGATTGCGCGGATTTCGAGCTGGAAGCCTGCGATGACGCGGGCCGTCTCGCTCTTCCTGCCGAGCTGGCCCACGGACCGGCTGATACGCAGCCTCGGCGCGTCGGCGCCGCCGCCTGACAAGCCGCTGGCGCTGGTCGGCCGCGAGGGTCGCAAGCGCCAGATCATCGCCGTGAACAGCGCAGCGCGCACGGAAGGTATCGTGCCAGGCATGGCGGTCGCCAAGGCGCAGGCGCTGGTCGCGGGTCTCGACGTGCGCGACGCCGATCTTTCGGGCGATGAAGCTGTCCTCGACCGCCTCGCGATCTGGGCGCTGCGGCGATACTCCCCGATCGTCGCGGCCGATCCGCCCGATGGTTTGCGGCTCGACATGGAGGGCGCAGCGCATCTGCTGGGCGGCGAAGAAGCGTTCATCGCCGATCTCGCTGGACGCCTGTCCGACACCGGCATCACCGCGCGTATCGCGATTGCACCGACCTACGGCGCGGCGCACGGTCTGGCGCGGTTCGGTCGGTCGCCCGCTATGATCGTGACACCCGGCGATCTGTACGTCGCGCTGGCCCCGCTGCCGATCATGGCCCTGCGCCTTGATGCCGGAATGATCGACGGGCTGCGCCGGCTTGGCGTCGACACAGTCGGCGAGCTGGCGGCGATGCCGCGCGCGCCGCTGACCTTGCGGTTCGGTCCCGAAGTCGGTCGTCGGCTCGATCAAGCCTATGGCCGCACTGGCGAGCCGTTCGAACTGGTCGAAGCCCCGGCGTTGGTCCGAGTGCGCCGCGCCTTTGCCGAACCGATCGCTGCCTCGGAGACCCTGGCGCGCTATACCGGCAAGCTGGTGATCCAGCTCTGCGAGGAACTGGAGAAGCAGGGTCTTGGGGCACGCCGACTCGATCTGCTATTCACCCGCGTCGACAACCGTATCGAGGCAATCCGCGCCGGGACCGCGAAGCCGCTGCGTGATGTGAAGCGCATGACCCGGCTGCTCTGCGACAAGATCGAGACGGTCGCACCGGGTTTCGGGATCGAGCTGATGACGCTCACCGCCACGGTGGCCGAGCCGCTCGACTATCGCTCGACCGCGACCAGCCTGATCGACCCCGCCGCGCCCGATCTCTCCGGTCTGGTCGATACGCTCGCCAACCGTATGACGCACGGCCGGCTTTATCGCTGCGCGCCGACCCAAAGCGAAGTGCCGGAACGCAGCGTCTCCCGCATCGCGCCGCTCGCGCCGCCGGTCGGCGTCACCTGGCCCGCCGACTGGCCGCGCCCCTCGCGCCTGCTC
>JBAYTM010000285.1:0-4067 GCA_041675685.1 Thiohalobacteraceae bacterium | reverse complement strand
GGTATCCGACCTTCGAAGTCCGCATATTCGATCGGATGATCTTCGACGTGCACCGCCAAGCGCTTGTCCTTCGGATCAGTGCTTGGGCCCTTAGGCACTGCCCAGCTTTTCAGCACACCATCCAGCTCCAATCGGAAATCGTAATGCAGCCGGCGCGCGGCATGCTTCTGCACCACGAAAATTGGATCCTTTGCCTTATGCGCAGCCTTGCCGATGGGTTCCCGTGTACGCCGGAAGTCGCGCTTGGTGCGGTACGTCTCCAAGTTCTTGCCGGCCGCTCGCGGCATCAGCGCGCCTTCTTACGCCGCGGAGAACTGCGCGATTCGGATCCGCCACCGGTCTTTTTTTTGTTCATGCTGCGCTTGAGCAGTTCCATCAAATCGATGACGTCGGCGCTGGCGGCAGGTGGCTCCTCGGGTTCGACGCGCTGCCGGCGCCCCGTCTTGCCGGCCGACTTGGCCTTCTTTTCGATGAATGCCAGCAATGCGGCGCGGTACTCGTCCTTGTATTGGGCGGGGTCCCAGTCTTCCGTCATGCTCTCGATCAGCTGCTCGGCCATGGCGACTTCCTTGCCGGTGATCTTGTAGTCGGACAGCGAGCCCTCCGGAAAGCGGAACTCGTCCGCTTCACGCAACTCCTGGGCGAAGCGTAACAGCGTGAGCATGAGCGCGGGACCGCGCGGCAGGACGAGCGCCAGATACTGACGCGTGCGGATCACTACGCTTGCGACCCCGGCCTTTCCGGAGCGACGCAGCGACTCGCGCAGCAGCATGTAGGGTTTGTCACCCTTTTTACCCGGGACCAGGTAATAAGGCTTCTCGAAGTAGATCGGCTCGATCGTGGCGGCCTCCACGAAGCCGGAAAGCTCTACTGTTTTGGTCACTTCCGGCGCGACGCGCTTGAATTCCTCGTCCTCCAACAGGACGTAACGGCCGTCTTCGTATTCGTAGCCCTTGACGATCTCGTCCCAGGGAACTTCTTCGCCTGTCTCTTCGTTGACGCGCTCGTAGCGCACGCGCGCCTGATTGCGACTGTCGATCATGTGAAAATGGATGTCGGTCCGTCTCTCGGCGGAATGCAGCTCCACCGGGATCTGGATCAGCCCAAAACTGATATGACCGTTCCATACTGCGCGTGCCATAGGCGGCTCCAGACCGGGGGGTGCACGCGGCGGGGGCTACTGCCGCTGCTCTTTCACCGGCTCCATCAGCTTCTGCAGCGTCTCAGCGATTCGCCAATGCTCGTCGAGCACGGGCAGGGTCTGTCGCACGAAGGTGACAATGAAGGGGTCGGTCAGGGTATCCGCCGCGGTCTTGAACTTGGCGATGTCCTTTTGATGATCTTCGATCATTGCGGCGACGAAGGCCTCGTCGAAGTCCTCGCCTGACAGTTCGGACAGTTTGTCCGAGAGTTGCTGGTGTTCGGCGCTGAGGTCGTTTTCCAGGGCAATGTCGCGCCGGCTCGCGAACTCGATCAGTTCCTTGCTCGCCTTGGAGTGATCCTTCACCAGGCGCAGACCGAAATCCTTCACTTCACTGTGCTGCGCCTTGTCGGCGGCCATCTGTCCCAGCACGACCTCGCCCCTGGAAGCTTGCTGGGCGTCGATGACGAACGCCGCGCCGGCCGGACTGGGCCGCTCGGGCGTAACAGCGTTGGCGTTGACCGAGACCATCCAGGCCAGGGCTATGGCGGCCAACGGCGGACAGGATTTTTTTAGTCGGTTCATTTTTTTGCTCCCGCATTGCGCACGAAGGAATATCAATTTCATCGCAAAGCACGTGCCAAGGCCGCTCGGTCAGGATGGCGGCCCGGCAACCGGGATGGAAAGGCGCGAGGCACTGCGGCTGTCGAAGTAAATTTCCGACGAGGGGCCCTGCGTGGTGCACGGGTGCGGGGTAGAAGGTTTTGTACTTCTTACAAGCCTGGCCCGCGGGCATCGCAGGATCTACACAGCACCCCAAGCACGCCCGGCGGTTCGGGTCGCCGGCTACGCCGTACCGGTATAGCGCGCGTCGACCAGCGCGCGAATGCGCGCCCGCGTCTCTGCCGGTGGCAGCGTTGCGTCGCGCTCGACCGCCCGTACCGCGTCCGCCAGCTGAGGGTCCTTGATGTTCGCGTTGAACCAGCGCGAATAATCGCCGCGGCGCAGATGGTACTCCCAGGTCTCATCGTCGACGCCTTCGCCGATCTGGACGAAGGCGGCGAGATTGTTGGCGCGCAGATTGAGCCGCCGTTCCGGACCCTGGAAATAAAAGCTCAGCTCGGTGCCGAGATCGCCTTGCGCGTACTTGCGCTTGTGACGGCGTTGCAGGACCCGTGGCGGGTGCGCGGCGAACTGTTGCACCGACGCGGGTTCGCGAACATTCCACAGCAGCGCCTCGCCCGGCGCGAGCGGCCGGTCGGCAATTTGTGGTGGCGGGCGTTTGGCCGCCGCGGCATAGAGGTTCAACGTCCTAACCGGCTCCTGGCCAATCGCCAACAGCCGGTCGATTCGCTCCAGCAGCGAGGGCGCGATCCGATCCGGATGGACGGTGATCCAGAGCACCGAATGCAGCTCCTGCGCCACGGTGGCCGCGGCCGCTTCGCGCTCCGGCGGCAACAGGTGGTGCGTCTCATCGACCAGAAACCAGTGCGGTCTGCCGGTGCGCAGGCAAAGGTCCTGCAGCCGTGGCAGAAAACGATCGAAATACGCGGGGCGGTTCTGAAAGGTCAGCTCCACCAGATTGATGACGACCTTCATGGCGGGCTGTTCCAGGGCCGTCAGCACCTCGTCGACGCCCGGCGCACCGCCTTCATCGCCCAATACCAGCGCCCCATCCAGGTTCGCATAGTCACCCTCGGGGTCGATGATGCAGGTCTGGTAGCCCCGCTCCGAAAGCCGTTCCAGAAAGCCCGCGGCGAGTGTGCTTTTGCCGCTGCCAGAAGTTCCGGCAATCAGAAGGTGTTCACCGTAGGGCGGCACGGACACCGGGCTGCCGTCCGCGGATTGTCCGAGCGGAACGGCGTGCCGCTCCAGGCACGGCGCCAAGTGCCGGAGGTCATCGGCCAGCAAGGCATCGATCAGTTCGCGGACACCGGCACCATGGTCGGCCTGGGTCGTCCAGTCCGCGTGGGCACGGGTGGAATCGAGCGCATTGGCGACGGCGACGCCGCATTCGCACTCTGACAGAAAGGCATGGTCGTTCTCGGCGTCGCCGACGCCCACGCAATTGCGTAGCGACAAGCCCAACTCGTCCAGTGCGGCGCGCAGGCCGGTCGCCTTATTGATGCCGCTCGGCAGCACCATCACCGCGCCCTTGTTGAACACCACCTGTAACTCCAGGCCGAGGTCGCGGATGGTTTCGAGCACCGCGGTCTCGTGCGGCTCCCAGGTCGCGACGATGACCCGACCTGCAGACAGCGGGATCCGCAAGCGCAGCAGCGCTGCAACGAATTCTTCCGGCGGCGCTTCGCCGAGGCTGCGCACCTCCCGGGTGGCCGGGCAGTACAACAGCGCGCCGTTCTCGGCGACGATGCGATCGAACAGGTCCAGATGCGGGAACACGCGCCCCAGATCGTCGAGTTCGCGGCCCGTCACCATCACAAGTTTGCGGCCCGACAGGCGCAGGCGTTCCAACGCCTGCAGGGTTTCATCGTCTACCAGGCCCTGTGAAGCAAGGGTGCCATCGTAGTCGCTGGCGAGAACGTGGTAACGCACGACCGGTCCTCGTTCGTTTCGGGCGAAAAGCCGCACACAGAAACGATAGTCCAGTCCGTGCACATTGAAAGCCGCCGTGCGGTTGCGAACAAGGGGCGTACCTCGACCCGGGTTTGCGGCCGCATGACCGGCGCTGGCGCGATTATCCCTCCTCCGCGGACACTTCGACCGCGCGCATTCTCGCCATCAAGGCGTCGCCCCACTGATGCGCAGCAAGACCGCCAAGGATCAGTGCCGCGCCGGTCCAGAGATGCGCATCGATGGTCTCCTCGTTCAGCAGCTGTCCCAACCAGAGCGCAAGCACCGGCGTGACCAATGTCGTCAGTGCAATGCGACTTGCCGCGACCCGCTTCAGTACGTAGTAGAACAG
>JBAYTM010000284.1:0-4088 GCA_041675685.1 Thiohalobacteraceae bacterium | reverse complement strand
CTGGCGGCCATGACATGAAGAGCCGCCTGCAACCGCGTTCACCAGTGGAAGAGGGTCGAAAAAGAATCCTAAAAGTCGAATCAAGAGTCAGTACGACCCCTTCTCTCCGCAGGTGGATTCGAATAGATCCGGTTGCGCGCACAGGCCGTTCTGATCGATGAAGCCGGACAGGCCGACGCCGACCAGGCGGTAACGTGTGGTCGGCGGCAGGTCGACCCGCTCGCGTAATCCACAGGCAATATCAATCAGTGCCGCCAGTGTCGTCGGCCGCAATGTCGGCGTCTGGCTGCGGGTGAGCAGGCGGAAGTCGGCGGTCTTGAGCTTCAGCACAACGGTACGGGCGACGCGGGTCCGGTATTGCAGGCACTCACGCTGGTAGCGGGCCCAGGTCTTTTCGGCCAGGCGGCGGATATGCGGCTCCAGCTCTGTCAACAACAGGTCGCGCTCGAAGGTGTCCTCCGAGGAAACCTGCACGGCGGGGCGCTCCGGGCGTACCGGATTGGCATCGATGCCCCGCGACAACTCGTGTAGGCGTCGGCCCCAGCGGCCGAACAGCCGCTCCAGTTCATCCACCGGCAGCAGGCGCAACTGGCCGACGGTGGCGATGTCCATGTCGGCCAACCTGGCCTGCGTCACCTTGCCCACGCCCGGCAGGTGGCCGACCGGCAGCGGGGTCAGGAATGCCTCGACCTGATGCGGTCGAAGCACGCAGATGCCATCGGGCTTGTTCCAGTCCGAAGCGATCTTGGCGAGGAACTTGTTGGAGGCCACGCCGGCGGAGGCGGTCAAGCCGGTTTCCTCCCGGATCGCGGCGCGGATCGCCTCCGCAGCGGCGGTGGCCGAGGGCAGGCCGCTGAGGTTGGCGGTGACATCCAGATAGGCCTCATCCAGCGACAGTGGCTCGATCAGGTCGGTGTGGCGGGCAAAGATGGCGCGGATCTGCTGCGATACCGCCTTGTAGCGGACGAAATCCGGCGGCACGAAGATCGCTTGTGGGCACAGCCGCTCCGCATGTACCACCGGCATCGCCGAGCGCACGCCGAATGCCCGCGCCTCGTAACTGGCCGCGCAGACCACCGAACGGGCGCCGCGCCAGGCGACCACCAACGGTTTGCCCCGCAGTTCCGGATCGTCACGCTGCTCGACCGATGCATAGAACGCATCCATGTCGATGTGCAGGATCTTGCGGGGTGGGGGCGGCATGCTGTCCTGGGTAGTTCAGGTGCTGGGGCGGTGAGTGGGCTGGCTGTGTGAGAAGCAGGAGGGCCCGGCCCGGTATTGTAGGGGCATTGATGTACCGGTCATAGTCGGGGCCGCTGCACGGCCGCACCGCGCGCATCGATCTATTGCGCCTGACCGAAGGCGGCCTGCTGGCGCAGCGCAAGCGCGGCCGCGCTTTCGTGTTCCGCGCGCCGGGCGCTGCAATCATCATCGAGCGCCGGTAGTGCCGGAACGCTGCGCGGCCTCGCCGGCCGGTTGTCCCAGCGCCTTCGCATAGTTGCGATCTGCGAACTCCCAGTCGAGCAATTGGTCCACTACGGCCTCGACGTAGGCCGCGCGTCGTTGCTGGTAGTCGAGATAATAGGCGTGTTCCCAGACGTCGATCACCAGCAGCGGTGTCTGGCCGTGAACGATGGGTGTATCGGCATTCGCGGTCGTGACGATCTTCAATTGCTTGCCGTCCAGGACCAACCAGGCCCAGCCGCTTCCGAAGTGGCCCGATGCGGCGGACTTATACGCATCGCTGAAGTTGGCCAGGCCACCGAATGACGAGGTGATGCGTTCGGTAAGTGCACCGGTCGGTCCTCCGCCGTTCGGGGGCCGGAGCGACAGCCAGTAAAATGCATGATTCCATGCCTGGGCAGCGTTGTTGAACAGGGCGGCCGCTTTGCGGTCGGCGGCGGCATGCCGCGCGGCCCATTGCACGATCTCCTCCAGCGATGCGTTGGCTACCGGCGTGTCGCGGATCAGCTTGTTCAGATTGTCGACATAGCCGCGATGGTGTTTGTCATAGTGGACCCGCAGCGTCGATCCGGAGATCACCGGTGCGAGCGCATCGTAGTCGTAGGGCAGATCCGGTAGTTGGACGGACATGGCAAATTCCTCCTGGAAGCGTCGGGTTCATGCCATGGTCGGACGGGTGCTCATCAAAGTAAAACGAATTATATTCGCGGTTGAATGCGGAAACATTCATGTGAACTGCCTCTGATGCCCGGGAACCGCTGATCGCCGCGGGCGAGCACGGAGGCGATGGGTGACCGAATCATGTGCAGCAATGACCGGCTTTTGCGCAGGTGAATTACGCAACATGAAATGTGAAACCGACTACCCTGACCTCGAAGCACTGCTGGCGGCGGTGCGTGATTGCCGCGTCTGTGCAGACGTGTTGCCGCTCGGTCCGCGGCCGGTGCTGCATGCCGGAGACAGGGCACGCATCCTCATCGTGGGACAGGCGCCTGGCCTCCGTGTGCACAGATCGGGCATCCCGTGGGACGACCCGAGTGGTGAGCGGCTTCGCCTATGGACGGGTTTGGCGCCGGAAAGGTTTTACGATGCGTCCCAGGTCGCGATTATCCCGATGGGCTATTGTTATCCGGGGCGCGGGAACGGCGGCGATCTGCCGCCGCGCCGCGAATGTGCGGCGTTGTGGCTCGATCAATTGCTGGCGCGGCTGCCGCGTGTTGAATTGACGCTGCTGATCGGGCTGCACGCGCAGCGTCACTTTTTGGGGGACCGTCGCAAGCGTTCCTTGACCGAAACCGTCAAGGCGTGGCGCGACTATGCGCCGGATTATCTCCCGCTTCCGCATCCCTCGCCGCGCAATACCCCCTGGTTCAGACGCAATCCCTGGTTCGAACAGGAACTCCTGCCGGTCCTGCGCAAGCGTATCGCGGCGCTTCAGGTACGCTGAACATCCTGGGTTCCGTTGGACGATTTAGCCGTCCCGCTCGGTTCGAATGTTCGACTGCATCGAGGATGCGGAGATCATCGAAAAGCTTGACTCACCTGGATGCTAATGCCGCTCAGTCCGATGCCCAGAGGTGGCCGCCGTGACGTCATGCAGCGCCGATTGAAGAGGGCCGGAGCGACTGCCGGATTGCGGGTCAAAACACCGTTTGAGTGAGCTGGTCCACGAGTGGAAAGGTGCTTTATCTTTCCTATCCTTTGTAGAGGACAACCAAGGCCTCGTACAACTTTCACCGAGGCTTTCTTCAGGAGAGCGCCTCTGCCGGTGCACTCAACACTCCTAAGCGCAGCATTTAGGGAGCGGTAAATACGTAGACAGAACTTATCGCCATTGTTACAAAAAAGGGGGTGCGTCATGAGCCGCCAACGTGTTTCTATCACGGTTTTGACGCTGCTGTGCTTACTGGCAGCCGGATGCGGTACGCAGCCACTACAGACACAACCCGATGCTGGAGAGCCGGAGGCGATTCGCGGCGAGGATGCCGGGCTGGATCCCCTCGACGACCGTGCGATCGAGTGTTTTGCCAACGCTCAAGTTCAGCAATTCAACGTGTCGCCCACCGTCGTGGCGCCATTCACCAGCACACGGGTTAGCTGGGGCGTTTCAGCGCCAGCCAATTGCCGGATGAGCGTGGCCGTTGGAGGCAAGCGGATGGGGCTGGTCGGCCAACTGGACTTTACACCGGTACGCGCCAACTCGACGATCGAATTGCACGCTCTTGCGCTCGGTGGCTCGGCAGTCCTCGCGAGACGGGACGTCACCGTGGACGTTCGTGACTGTAACTCCGCCGTGTCGATAGCGGAATTTCAAGCGCAGGAACTGCTGGGCATCGCCATTGAAGAAAAGGACCGCGAATCCAGAAAATTCGATGTGATTGGAAATGCGCGAACGACCGTCACCCTCGAACCTCGCGGACTGGTCATCTCTCTGCCGATGCGCGTGTTCAAAACGCAGTCGGGCGTCCGCGTTCACGTGGGCGATGTTGTCTTGGACATGATTGTGGATTTCCTCGTGCGAGACGGGACAATTTTACCCAGATACAAACTATTTCAACCCAACACCAAAAGCGTGCTCGGTCCTGTGGACGTTGGCGGCACTCTGACGAGCGAGATCCGTAGTG
>JBAYTM010000283.1:0-4093 GCA_041675685.1 Thiohalobacteraceae bacterium | reverse complement strand
GCTGTCCAGCAATACCGGCAAACACATGGCCGACAAGGTCAATGTCATCAACGACTCGATCGAGTCGGCGTTCGCAATCGCCGAGCGCTCGTCGGCCGACGACGCCGCGGCCGTCACCCGTTCCGAAGCCGTCATCAGTACGGTCCTGGAAGACTTCACCCGCATCGTGGAGGACCTGCGCGACTCGACCGTGCTGATGGAGACCGAAAGCGACGGCATACGCGAAGAGATCGAAGACATGCTGATCACGCTGCAGTTCCAGGACCGCACCAGCCAGATCCTCGCCCAGGTCGGCAGCTCCCTCGGCGAACTCGAGCAGACCATCGGCCAGCGCCGTATCGCCAGCGCCCGCGGCGAACACCAGGACTTCGACGTATCCGGCTGGCTGCGCGACATGGAGCAGGGCTACGCCACGCTGGAGCAGCGGCTCAATCACCGGGGCGAACAAGCACAGGGCGGCGCCCAGCCCGACATCACGTTTTTCTAGGAGAGGGAATCATGGCCAAAACCATCATGATCGTCGATGACTCAGCCTCCTTGCGTCAGGTCGTCAGTATCGCGCTCAAGGGCGCGGGCTACGACACCATCGAGGCCTGCGACGGGCGGGATGCGCTGGCGAAACTCGACGGCACCAAGATCCATCTGATCATCAGCGACGTGAATATGCCCAACATGGACGGCATCAGCCTGGTCAAGGAGGTCAAGAAGCATCCCAGCTACAAATTCACCCCGGTGATCATGCTGACCACCGAATCCCAGGAAGGCAAGAAGGCCGAGGGCCAGGCGGCGGGCGCCAAGGCCTGGGTGGTCAAACCCTTTCAGCCACAGCAAATGCTGGCGGCCGTCGCGAAATTGATCCTGCCCTGATCGCGCGCAAAGAAAAGGAGTTTTCATGTTCAGACTCGAACAACTGAAGCGTAAATGCCGGGCGCGTATCGACGGCGAGATGACCATCTACAACGCCGCGACGCTCAAGGATCGACTGGCATCGGTGTTGGACGATCCGCGCCAACTCGAGATCAATCTGGCCAACGTCAGCGAGATCGACAGCGCCGGCGTGCAATTGCTCATGCTTGCCAAGAAGCACCGCGCCGGCGCCCAGCATGCCCTGGCCCTGACCAATCACAGCCCGGCGGTACTGGATGTCTTCGAAACCATGGGTCTGGTGAGCTACTTCAGCGACCCGGTGGTGCTGACAAGGACACAAGGAGATCGACATGGATCTTGATCCCGCACTGCGAACCTATATCGCCGAAAGCCGCGAACTGCTCGAGGAGATGGAGGATATTTTGCTGCGAGTCGACCAGGAGGACGACAAGCAGGAGAGTCTGAACGCCATTTTCCGGGCGGCGCACACCATCAAGGGATCGGCCGGTTTGTTCGGGCTGGATCACATCGTCGCATTCACGCACGGCGTCGAAAGCCTGCTCGACAAACTGCGCGAAGGTGCGATGCCGGTCACCGCCGATCTGATCGCCCTGCTGCTTGCATGCCGGGACCATATAAGCGATCTCGTCGAGCCGTTGGAATCCGGCATGGGGGGGCCGGGCGACGGCTTGATGGCGAAGGGCGAGGATCTCACGACACGTCTGCACGCCCTCGGCGTCGGTGCGCGGTCGGCGCTGGCCGAGCGGCCCGGGGTGCCGAGTGTGACCTGCGCGGACGACGAAGTCGTGGAGCGCATGGCCGGACAGGTCTCCGGAGACAACTGGCATATCTCGCTGCGCTTCGGTCCGCAGTCGCTGCGCGATGGCATGGATCCGCTCTCGTTCCTGCGCTATCTGACGACCCTGGGCGAGATCGTCAGCGTCAGGACCCTCGACGACGGCTTGCCGCCCGCCGCCGACATGGATCCGGAGACCTGTTATCTGGGTTTCGAGATTGCCTTCAAGAGCGACGCCGACAAACAGACCATCGAGGCGGTCTTCGATTTCGTGCGCGAGGATAGCCAGATCCGCATCCTTGCCCCGCGCAGCCGCATCGGCGACTACATCGAACTCATCAAGGCGCTTCCCGAAGAGGATCTGCGGCTCGGCGACATCCTGGTGAGCTGCGGGTCGCTGACGCGAGCCGAACTCGACGACGCATTGCGTATGCAGAGCGACATGCGCGCCCAGTCCATGGACCGGCCGCTGGGCAACATCGTGGTCGAGCAGAGGATGACGGAACAGCCGGTGCTGGACGCGGCGATCGAGAAACAGACCCAGGTACGCGAAGGCCAGACCCGCGAGACCCAGTCGGTGCGCGTCGACGCGGAGAAGCTGGACCGTCTCATCAATCTGGTCGGCGAACTGGTGATCGCGGGCGCGGGCACCGCCCTCAATGCGCAGGCGAGCGGGGATACCGTCATGGTGGAGTCGGTGTCGACCCTCACACGGTTGGTGGAGGAGGTGCGCGACTCCGCCTTGCGCCTGCGCATGGTGCAGATCGGTGCGACCTTCAATCGCTTCCAGCGGGTGGTGCGGGACGTGTCCGCCGAATTGGGCAAGGAGATCGACTTGGTCATTACCGGCGCCGAGACCGATCTCGACAAGACCGTGGTCGAAAAGATCGGCGATCCACTCATGCATCTGGTGCGCAACTCCATCGACCACGGCATCGAATCGCCCGAGGCGCGGCTTGCACAGGGCAAACCGGCCACCGGCGTGCTGCGGTTGAACGCCTATCACGATTCCGGAAGCATCGTCATCGAAGTCGCCGACGACGGCGCCGGGCTGAACCGCGAGCGCATCCTTCGCAAGGCAATCGAAAAAGGCCTGGTGCAGGAGGAACAGCATCTCGAAGATCAGGATGTCTACAACCTGATTTTCGAACCCGGTTTCTCCACCGCCGACGCCGTCACCAATCTTTCCGGCCGTGGTGTCGGCATGGACGTTGTCAAGCGCAACATCGCCGCGCTGCGCGGCACGGTGGAACTGGAAAGTCATCCGGGACGCGGCACCAGCTTCCGGGTGCGCATGCCGCTGACGCTGGCCATCATCGACGGCTTCCTGGTCGGGGTCGAAACATCCTCTTTCGTGGTGCCGCTCGACATGGTCCTGGAGTGTGTCGAACTGAACGCGGCCAGTCGCGATCTGAGCGCGGATCGGGACTACCTCAACCTGCGCGGCGAAGTCCTGCCCTTCATTCGGCTGCGGACGCTGTTCGGTGCCGAAGGCGCACCGCCGCGGCGCGAAAACGTGGTGGTCGTGCAGTACGGGGGCAACAAGGCCGGTTTGGTGGTCGACCGGCTGATGGGCGAGTTCCAGACGGTGATCAAACCGCTGGGGCGCATCTTCAACCAAGTGCGCGGGGTCGGTGGCTCCACCATTCTCGGCAATGGCGAGGTGGCCCTCATTCTCGATGTGCCGGGTCTGGTCCGGCAGGCATCGCACCTGGAGCCGCAGGGCGTCGCGGCGACGGCATAACGGGTATCACCTTTCACGGAGAGAATTTCCATGTTCAAGAATATGAAAATCGGCATGCGGTTGGGGTGGGGCTTTTTCGTGGTGTTGCTGTTGATGGCGGGCATCGTGCTGACCGGCATCCGCCAGTTGGGCGCGGTGAGCGATATCACCAATCGCATGGCGACCCAGGATTGGACGAAATCGGTCATCGCGAACGACGTCATCGACATCGCCAATGACAACGCGGCAGCGAGTTTCGAATTGTTCCTGGTGTCGGCCCGCGACGAAGTGGCTGGGATCCATCGTCGCATGGACGACAACAAGGCCAAGATCGATGTCAAGCTCGAGCAGCTCGATGACCTGCTCTACCTCCCGGAAGGCAAATCCAAACTCGCGACCATCATCGAAATGCGCAGGCCCTATGTCGCCTCCTTCACGGCGGTCAGGGACCTGTTGACCGCCGGTGAGCGGGAACAAGCGACCCGCCGAATGATCGCGGAGACCCTGCCGGCGCTGAAAGGCTTTCTCGGCGCGATCAACGATCTGATCCAGTTCCAGGGCCAGATCATGGAGAACTCGGGAAAGCAGGCGGCGGAGACCTATAGCGATGCCCGCACCTTGATGGTTGTCATCGGTCTGATCGCGCTGATCGCGGGTACGGGCGCGGCGTTCTGGGTGGCCCGCTCGATCACCCGGCCGCTCGGTGT
>JBAYTM010000282.1:0-4101 GCA_041675685.1 Thiohalobacteraceae bacterium | reverse complement strand
TGCGCGCGCCGGGCATGACGCTGATGAAGATGCCGCTGTTCGTCTGGACCTGGCTGATTACGGCCTACCTGTTGATCGCGGTGATGCCGGTGCTGGCTGGCGCAGTGACCATGTTGCTGACGGACAAGTTCTTCGGTACCGCCTTCTTCACGGCGGCGGCCGGCGGGGACCCGGTAATGTACCAGCACATCTTCTGGTTCTTCGGGCATCCCGAGGTATACATCATGATCCTGCCGGCATTCGGTATCGTCTCGCAGATCATTCCGACCTTCGCGCGCAAGCCGCTGTTCGGGTACAGCTCGATGGTGTACGCGACGGCCT
This sequence comes from Thiohalobacteraceae bacterium, assembly GCA_041675685.1. GTDB lineage: Bacteria > Pseudomonadota > Gammaproteobacteria > Thiohalobacterales > Thiohalobacteraceae > JAHJQQ01. The sequence continues at coordinate 3,780 of JBAYTM010000282.1, read as the reverse complement.
CGATCGCGTTCCTCTCGTTCATCGTCTGGGCGCATCACATGTTTACCGTCGGCATGCCGCTGGCCGGCGAGCTGTTCTTCATGTACGCCACCATGTTGATCGCGGTGCCGACCGGCGTGAAGGTGTTCAACTGGGTGTCGACCATGTGGCGCGGTTCGATGACCTTCGAGACGCCGATGCTGTTCGCGCTCGGCTTCGTAGTCATGTTCACTATCGGCGGCTTCTCCGGTCTGATGCTGGCCATCACCCCGGTCGACTTCCAGTATCACGATACCTATTTCGTCGTGGCGCACTTCCACTACGTGCTGGTCACCGGTGCGGTGTTCGCGATCATGGCGGCGGCGTACTACTGGCTGCCCAAGTGGACCGGCAACATGTACAACGAGACGCTCGGTAAGTGGCATTTCTGGTTGTCGACCATCTTCGTCAACCTGCTGTTCTTCCCGCAGCACTTCCTGGGTCTGGCCGGCATGCCGCGTCGCATCCCGGATTACTCGATCCAGTTCGCTGAGTTCAACCAGTGGTCCTCGATCGGTGGTTTCGGCTTCGGACTGACACAGCTGTTGTTCGCCTACATCGTGATCTCCACGATCCGCGGTGGTGTCAAGGCGACCGACAAGGTTTGGGAAGGCGCCGAAGGCCTCGAATGGACGCTGTCGTCGCCGCCGCCGTACCACAGCTTCACGACCGCGCCCGAAGTCAAATAGCGACGCGTCGGATCCGGCCCGGTGCGGAAGCTCTGCACTGGGTCTTCCGACCTCAGGAGGGAGAATGGGGCAGGATCAGGAACGCAAACGTAGCAATGTCCGGCTCGCGCTGATTCTGGCGGCGGTCGCGTTGGCGATTTTCGCGGCGTTTATCTGGTCGGGTGTGGGCGCGCAATGAGCGACAGCAGGCACCCGGGCATCGCCAAGAGCTCCGGCCGTCTCTGGTTGATCGCGCTGGCTATGTTTGGTTTCGGTTTCGCCATGGTGCCCTTCTACGATGTGTTCTGTGAATGGACGGGATTGAACGGCCGCACCGCGTCCGGACCGGTCGGTGAAGGCGTCGAATACGCCGTCGATGCCGAACGGCTGGTGACGGTCGAGTTCATCGCCAACATCAATCAGAACCTGCCATGGGATTTCCGTCCGGAGGTCGCGCGGATGCAGGTCCATCCGGGGCAGGCCTATACGACCCGGTTTTATGCGCGCAACCGGGATGCGGATGCCATGATCGGACATGCAGTCCCGAGCGTGACCCCGGGAAGCGCCGCGCGGCATTTTCAAAAGACCCAATGCTTCTGCTTCACTGAGCAGCGTTTCGAGGCTGGCGAAGGGCGATGGATGCCGGTTCGTTTCGTCATCGATCCGGAATTGCCGGGCAAATTCGAGGTGGTGACCCTGTCCTATACCTTCTTCGATTCGGGCAAGGCAGCGCCGCCGAAGGCGAAACTCGAAGTCCTGAGCGATGCGACGCAGCTGAACGACTGAACACGCATAGATAACAATTGGAAAAAACTGGAGAGAGGGTTGAGGCAATGAGCGAAGCGCATGGCGGCTATTACGTCCCCCACGGCAGTCATTGGCCGCTGGTGGGTTCAGTGGGTCTGACCACCTTGGTGGTCGGTTTTGCGTCGTATTTGAATGGCGCCAGCGCCGGTATGCTGATCATGCTCGCCGGTGTCGCCATCACGATCTTTATGATGTTCGGCTGGTTCGGTACGGTGATTCGCGAAAGCCAGGCGAAAATGTACAACGATCAGGTCGACAAATCGTTCCGATGGGGCATGAGCTGGTTCATCTTCTCCGAGGTGATGTTTTTTTCCGCCTTCTTCGGTGCGCTGTTCTACACGCGGATCTACACCATACCCTGGTTGGCGGGCATGGATCCGGGGACCAATGAACTATTGTGGCCCGGCTTCGAGGCCGCCTGGCCAAGCAATGGCCCCGCAGAAATGGGCGGCGAATTCACCATCCTGGACCCCTGGAAAATCCCGGCGCTGAACACCCTGCTGCTGCTTACCAGCGGCGTGACGATCACCTTCGCGCATTGGGCGCTGAAGAAAGGCAATCGTGCCGCATTGGTCATGTGGATGTGGGCGACCGTCGCCCTGGGCGTCACCTTCCTCGGTTTCCAGGTCTACGAATACGCGCAGGCCTATGGCGAACACCATAACCTCACGTTGGGTTCCGGTATCTACGGGTCGACCTTCTTTATGCTGACGGGATTTCATGGGTTCCATGTGACCATCGGCGCCATCATGCTGACCGTGATCACCCTGCGCTGCATGAAGGGCCATTTCAGCGCAGACCACCACTTCGGATTCGAGGCGGTCGCCTGGTATTGGCACTTTGTCGACGTGGTCTGGCTGGGCCTGTTCGTGTTCGTGTATTTACTGTAGAAACGGTGCCGTTGGGAGAAAGGCGCTGCTTCGGTGGCGCCTTTCGTTTTTTAGTTGCGAGGTGCGAGGTGCGAGGTGCTAGGTGCTAGGAAAGCCTCAGGACGGCTGCCTGATCAGAGTGCGGAAGAGGTGCCGCTGGTCGGTGGTGGCGGGGTGGGGTAAATGCCGTGCGGTTTGATGACGCCGGTATAGATGCCGAGCATCAGTAGCGCGAACAACGCGACCGACAACCCGATCCGGAAGGTCAGCGCCTTGACCGCGCGATTCGAGCGGCCATCATCCTTGATGAGGAAGATGAGCGCGCTGCCCAGGCTGCCCAGGATGGCGAGCAGGGCGAGCACGACGAGTATTTTGGACAGCATGAGACGCGGGCCGGTTGTTGCGGGCCGTAAGTATAACCAAGCAGATGGAGGGCGGCGAGGGCAGTGCGCATGGGCAACTTCGAATTCCGCCCTGGGATCCTGCCCAGCCTGGCAACGGTGTTGCTGCTGGGTCTGTTGCTGTCGTTGGGTTTCTGGCAACTGGACCGTGCGGCGCAGAAGCGCGCCCTGCTGGAGGCGTATACTGCCCGCCCGGACGACGTGCCAGTCGAAATCGACGCGACCTTCCGGCCGGCACCGGATTGGCGTTACCGTCGCGCGCAGGTGACCGGAAACTACATGCCGGAACGGCAGTTTCTGCTGGATAATCGCGTGCATCAGGGTCGTGTGGGCTATTTCGTATTGACCCCGCTGCGGCTCGCGCACAGCGATGCCGCCGTACTGGTCAACCGGGGTTGGGTCGCGCAGGGCGCCAGCCGGGCCGATCTGCCGCCGCTGCCGGCATCGACGGGTGAGCAGGTGATCCAAGGCCTGATCGATTTTCCGCCCTCGAAGGTCTTTGTGCTTGGCGAGGGCGAGGACCGCGACCCCGGTTGGCCGAAGGTGTTGCAGCAGCTACGTCTCGACCTTCAATCGACGCAGCTCGGCCTGCGTCTGCTGCCGATGATCCTGTTGCTCGACAGCGATCAAGCCGACGGATTCGTCCGCGAATGGACGCCGGTGGTGGTCGGGCCGGAGCGCCACGTCGGCTATGCCGTCCAGTGGTTTTCACTGGCCGCCGTATTGACTGTCCTGTACCTATGGCTGAATCTGCAACGCCGCCGGCCCGCCGGCGACCCCGAATGAAACCAACGCACATTTGAGACCCCTCGTGACGGCAACCACTACCCCCGTAGATCCCCGCAACCCGAAGCGTGCCCGCATAATCCTGCTCGCCGTCTTCGCGCTGTTTGCCGCACCGCTGGTAATCGCCTGGGTGCTGAACTTCACGGGCGACTTCAGGCCGGGGGCGACCACCAATCACGGCACCCTGGTGCAACCGGCGCGCCCGGTCGCGACGGATGGCCTGATCGATGT
>JBAYTM010000281.1:0-4110 GCA_041675685.1 Thiohalobacteraceae bacterium | reverse complement strand
GCCACAAATTAATCTATTCCCAAAGCCCTGACGAGTTCAGGCGTGAAACCTTGGCGTCCAAGCAGCTGCTGGAAGACCAAGCGCAATGCGACGTGGAGGGTTACCGGGCCGCCAGCTATTCGATCACCAAGAAATCGCTTTGGGCCTTGGACGTCCTGCATGAATGCGGTTTCCGTTACGATTCCAGCATCTTTCCGATCCGTCATGACCGCTACGGCATCCCCGACGCGGAGCAGAGACCACACCGGCATGTGACGCCCAACGGCGCGAGCATCGTCGAATTTCCGGTGACAGCCTTGGATATGAAGTTCGCGAAGTTGCCGCTCGGCGGCGGCGGCTATTTTCGGCTGTTCCCCTATTGGCTGACCCGTTTCGGCCTGAACTGGATCAACGCGAAGAACGTTTCGCCTTTCATCTTCTACCTGCACCCCTGGGAACTGGACGTGGACCAGCCACGGCTCAACGGCAGCCGGCTTTCGCGTTTCCGTCATTACAACAATCTTCACCGTTGTGAGTCTCGTCTCGAGGCGCTGTTGCGCGATTTCCGGTTTGGCCCCGTCAAAGAAGTGCTCGGCAATCTGGGCTTGCTGTCTGCACCGGGCGTTCGATGAACACCGGCGACTGCATGACCGCACTTCACCGGGCGGAACGCTAAGCCTATGTGTGGGATCGCGGGTATCGTCAATTTGACCGCAACCACGGCGGTCTCGAAACGGGACCTCTTGCGGATGGCCGCCATGCTGGAACATCGCGGGCCGGACGACCGTGCCATCCTATGTGGCGACACCTTCGGTTTGGCGCACACCCGATTGAGCATCATCGACCTCGCCGGCGGCCGCCAGCCGATCCACAACGAGGATCGGACGGTGTGGGTGGTCTTCAACGGCGAGATTTTCAACTACATCGAGCTGCGCAAACTTCTCGAGACCAAGGGCCATCGCTTTTACACCCATACCGACACCGAAGTGCTGGTTCATCTGTATGAGGAGTACGGCGACCGCTTCGTCGAGCAGCTGAACGGTCAGTTTGCCATTGCCTTGTGGGACACGCGCAGACGCCGTCTGCTCCTGATCAGAGACCGGCCCGGAATTCTGCCCCTGTTCTATACCGAACAGGATGGCAAGTTGTTCTTCGGCTCCGAGATAAAGTCCCTGTTGGCCGGAACCGGAAAGCCGGCGAACCTCGATAGCGTCGCGCTGGATCAGATCATGACCTTCTGGTCCGTCCTGCCGCCGAGGACCGCATTCGAGGGTATCCGAACGCTGGCGCCCGGTCAGATGATGGTCGTCGAAGACGGCCGCTGCCAGATCAGCGATTACTGGGAATGGTCGTTCGCCCGGCCGGGCGAGTACCACAGGGGGAATGAACAGCAGCTTGCGGAGGAACTGAGCGCGCTGCTCTACGATGCGACCATGATCCGGCTGCGCTCGGATGTCCCGGTTGGTGCCTATCTTTCCGGCGGGCTCGACTCGTCCATCCTGGCGAGCCTGATAGACGGCGCGGGCGATATCCGACTCAAAACCTTTTCTATCGCCTTCCCCGGCAGCAAGCTGGACGAAAGCGCGTATCAGGACCAGGCGGTCAGACAACTCTCGTCGGCGCATAGCCGCGTTGGTTGTACGCCCGATGATGTCGCGGCAGGCTTCATGCGGGCCATGTGGCACATCGAGTCGCCGATATTGCGCACCGCGCCGATTCCTATGGGCATACTTTCGGGGCTGGTACGTTCCGAAGGATACAAAGTAGTGTTGACGGGCGAGGGCGCCGACGAGGTCTTCGGCGGTTACGATATTTTCAAGGAAGCGAAAATACGACAGTTTTGGGCGCGTTTCCCGGACTCTGCGCGTCGGCCGCTCCTGCTGAAACGCTTGTATCCCTACCTGGACCTGTCCAAGGATCAAGCGCAAGGCTACCTACAAGCCTTCTTCGGCGTCGGGCTCGACACGCCTGAATTAGCCTATTTCGCCCATCTGCCACGCTGGATCACTACGGCTAAATGCAAGGCGTTCTATTCCGATAACATGCGCGGACGCCTCGACGAAGATCCGTATTCGGCGCTCAGCGCGATACTGCCGGACGGGATGAATGCCTGGGATCCGTTCAACAAAGGGCAGTACATCGAAGCGAAGACATTGATGTCTGGCTATTTGCTCTCTTCACAGGGAGACCGGATGCTGACGGAAAACTCCATCGAAGGCCGTTTTCCATATCTAGACCATCGTGTCATAGAGTTCGCCAACCGGCTGCACCCGAAACACAAAATGAAGGTCCTCAGGGAGAAGCATCTACTCAGGGAAGCCATGAAGGGCAGGATCCCCCAAGCCATTCTAGAACGACACAAGCAGCCTTACCGGGCGCCGGACGCCGACAGCTTCCGAAACGAAAAAATCGCGGATTATGTCGCCGAACTGCTCGACGAAGAGGCCATCAATCGATGCGGGATGTTCGATCCCTCCAAGGTGCGCCTGTTGCACAAGAAGGTGAAAAACGGCCGGGCAAGCAGTGCCAAGGACAACATGGCCTTCGTTGGCATCCTTTCCACGCAGGCGCTTCAGAAATTGTTCGTCGACGATTTTTCCAGCAATATTGACGGCTATGCCGATAAGCAGCTCGCGGGTTTCGACAATAACGTTTGTGGGGTAAGTCATGTCGGTTGAAAACAGGATAAGAAATTACATCTTGGAGAATTATCTGTTCACGGACGACCAAGGAATGCTTGGGAGCGATGACTCGTTCCTTCAGAAAAATATCCTGGACTCCACGGGGATGCTCGAGGTCATCTACTTCCTCGAGGACGAGTTCGCAATCAAGGTTCAGGACGAAGAGATGGTCCCCGAGAATCTCGATTCCGTTACCAGAATCGTTGCCTTCCTGAAACGCAAGGGCATAGCCGCCTGACGGTCATGACCACTCCGACATCGCTCCCCCATTTGCTGCTGGGCTCGGTCGATACACGACCGGACGCCATCGCGCTGGTCGATGGCACACGCCGCGTCAGCTACGAGGCCTTGTGGAACAAGGCGCGCGCTTTGGCCGGTTTCATGAATGAAGTCGGGGTGAAGCCGGGCGACCGGGTGGCTTTGCTCATGGGGAACTCTGTCGAGTACGTCGCGGCCTATTACGCGGTATTGCTCCATGGTGCCGTCGTTGTCGCCTTGAACACGGCAGCGAAATCACGCGACGTACTCAACTGGCTGACCCATTCGGGGGCCGCGTTATTGATTACGGACGCCGATTACCCCGAGTACGCCGTGCTCCGCGAGCACATCGCGGTCGGCCTGCCGGTCATCGTCCATCGCGGCGAGGTCGATGCTGCCGAGAAAAACACACACGCCTGGGAGGAGGCGGTCAGCTTTCCCGGACGTCTCGACAGTCTCGGGCGCATCCAGCCAGACGAGCCGGCTGCCATCATTTATACGTCCGGTACCACCGGGAATCCCAAGGGCGTAGGTCTCAGTCATCGCAACCTCGATAGCAACGTCCGCTCGATTCTCGAGTACCTTAACTTACGCGCCGACGACAGTATCGTGAACGTGTTGCCGTTTTTTTATTCGTACGGCAACTCGATCCTGCACACTCACTTGGCCGCGGGTGGACGCGTCGTGCTCGAGAAATCGATGATGTATCCCGCGCAAGTTCTGAAGCGCATGACCGAGGAACGGGCGACCGGTTTTTCGGGTGTGCCTTCGACCTACAGCATCCTGCTCAATCGCGTAGATCTCGCGCAGTTCGATCTGTCCAGTCTTCGATATATGACCCAGGCCGGTGGGCCAATGGCGCCGGCTGATGTTCGGCGGCTGACGTCTTTGCTCCCCTCGGTAAAGTTCTTCGTCATGTATGGGCAGACAGAGGCGAGCGCGCGTCTCTCCTATCTGCCCCCCGAGCGGCTGTTCGACAAGTTGGGTTCTATCGGCGTACCCATCCCCCGCGTGCGCATCGAAATCCATGATGCGGACGGCAACGTGCTGCCGGCGAACGAGGTGGGTGAACTCTGCGCGACCGGTGAGAACATCATGCGGGGCTATTGGAACGCTCCCGATCTGACTTCCCGGGTCGTCCGCGATGGCTGGCTCTGTACCGGCGACCTGGCCTATCAAGACGAAGACGGGT
>JBAYTM010000280.1:0-4124 GCA_041675685.1 Thiohalobacteraceae bacterium | reverse complement strand
GGCGGGTCTTGGTGTCGGCCCCCTGAATCGCGGCGCTCAACTCCGGCGTCAGTTTGCCCTGTTCCTCGATGCTCTTGAGTACCGTGACGCGGCGCTCCTCGAGCTCGCGCAGATAGCCGAGCCGTTCCTCCAGATGCCGCAGCTGCGTGTCGTCGAGACCGCTGGTGACCTCTTTGCGATAACGGGCGATGAACGGGACCGTGGCGCCTTCGTCCAACAGGGTGACGGCGGCCTGCACCTGCTGCGACGGGACGCCGAGCTCCTCGGCGATGCGCTGAATAGGATCGATCATTGAATTCTCACGGTCTGAAGGAATGGCAATCTGCGGGGAAGCAGAGTCTAGCAGAGGCGTCGGCGAACGGGGTCCTTCCCGTGCGGACTTTGCAGAGAGGCTCACAGGTTTTCGGTGCGGCTAGGATTCCGCTTCTTGCGGGCAAGCCGGAGACCGGGTTGCAACCATCGGCGACTGATCGGGCACCGTCATTTCGCCGGACCAGCCGAAGCCTGCGACGACCCGCGAGAACTGGGCGTCGAGCGGCGCCCGAATGCACACCGGCGCACCGCTTTCGGGATGAAGAAACGCCAGCTCTGCGCTCATCAGCAACAACCGCGCAGAACCGAGATGTTCACGGAAGAGGCGGTTGTGGCGGCCGTCGCCGTGCGTGGTGTCGCCGACGATGGGATGAAAGATATGTTTCAGGTGCCGGCGGATCTGGTGCTTGCGGCCCGTGTGCGGCCGGAGCGCCAGCAGCGAATAGCGACTGGTTGCGTGGCGGCCGTCGGACACCGGCAGCTCCAGCCGGGCGAGTCGCCAATAATCGGTGACGGCCGGTTGCGGTGGTTTGTCCTGCCGCGCCTGGCTGTCGCTCAGCCGATCCAGTTCTTCGCGCAAGGGGTAGTCGATACGGCCGTGCACCGCGGTATAGCCGCGCGCCACCGCCAGATAGGTCTTCTGTATCGCCTGTTGCTCGAACACCGCGCCCATGCGTCGTGCCGCCTGCGAGGAGAGTGCGAACAGCAGGACACCCGAGGTCGGCTTATCGAGCCGGTGCAGCGGGTAGACGCGCGCGCCGATCTGATCGCGCAGCAGTTGCACCGCGAAGCGCCGTTCGTGCCGGTCGACCAGGCTGCGATGGACCAGCAGCCCGGCCGGCTTGTCGATCGCGATCAGCGACTCGTCACGGTACAGAACGGTCAGCAATGCGGACGGACTTCCCGGCTACCAGAAGGCGTAGAGCACGTCGTCCTCGACCTTGTGCTCGAAGCGGTTCAGCGGGCGGTTGCCGACGGCGATGCACTCGCCGGTGGTGACGTCGAACTTCCAGTGGTGCTTCGGGCAGGTCAGTTGGGTGCCTTCGAGCGCCAGATGGGGAATGTTGGTGACTTGGTGCGGGCAGCGGCTGTCGTACACACGTATGTCATCGCCGCTGCGATAGATGTAGAGGTTGCGACCGTTGCAATCGCGGTAGCTGATCTCGCCGGAGGGCAACTCGGTCAGCGGCGCAACGCTGTGCCACTCGGGTTCGGCAAAAAGGTTTTCCGGGCGGAACTCCGGGATGTCCATTTCCAGCAGGATATCCACGGCCCAGACGATCTTGGCCAGGCCGAGCGTCGGAAACGCCATCAGCAGCGCGTCGAGCACCTCGTTGGGCGTTGCGCCATTGCGCAGGGCCCGGGTCAGATACTGGCGGAAGCCGCCCTCGGTCTGCGAATCCACCTTGGTGATCACCGAGATCAGGTCGCGGGTGCGGGGATCGAGGTGTTTGCCGGCCTCTTTCAAAAATTTGAAGTACGGCAAGATGGCGTCGGGGCGCGCAGAAATCAGGTAATTCAGGGCGTCACTCATGGTGTTCTCCAGCGGCAGGACTTTGCGACCGCCATCCTACCCGCGACCGGGTCCCGCTCCAAGCGCCCATTTCCGTCAAAAGCGTTTTTAAATCAGGCATTTTCTATGCAGGTATGCCGGTTTTGCGGGTGTTGCACCGACGCCTCGCCGGCAAAGTCGGGCATCGCCCCGCGGATCCTCGCACCGGGCGCCGCAGGTCGGGCCGGGGTACACTGGCGGCCGCCGCATCGAGCAAAGTGCATCATGACCGACAAGAACCATTCCGATCTTAGCGACGACAATTGCACCGCGCTGCGGGTGCGCATGGAAACGCTGGAAATCCGCTCGACACACCAGGAGGCCGCGCTGGAGGAACTGACCCGGACCCTGCTCGAGCAGGAACGCCAGGTTCGAGAGCTGATCGACGCGCTGCGGCGCCTGGAAGCGCAAGTTCGGGCGGCGACACCGGCGCCTCTGGCCACGCGCGAGGAAGAAGGACCGCCGCCGCACTATTAACGGGCGGTTGAAACCGCCTGGGTGCAGCGCGGCGCCATTCTCGCCCTGTGCCACGCTTGCTGCCCGCGATTCACTCGACCGCCTGTCAGACGCGACGCCCGGGCGCGTGCATCGCATAGCGGCCGGGCGTATCTTGGCTCCTGTGCCTGTGTTCCGCGTGCGGACTTCAATACGCCAACCAGAGCCGCGAGAGTATGAAACTATGCGATTGACGACCTTTACCGACTACAGCTTGCGGGTGTTGATCTACCTCGGGGTGCAGGACGACGAGCGGGCGACCATCTCGGAAATCGCGGAGGCCTACGGCATCTCCAAGAATCATCTGATGAAGGTCGTGCACTTCCTCGGTCAGCAGGGTTATGTCGAAACCCTGCGCGGCAAGACCGGCGGTGTGCGCCTGGCCCGGCCGCCGGAGGAGATCAATCTGGGAGAGCTGGTGCGTGCGACCGAGGCCAATACCGCGCTGGTCGAATGTCTGGCCCCGGAACCGAGCGATTGTTGTATCGAGCCGGCCTGCGCGCTGCGCGGCATACTGCAACGCTCATTGCAGGCATTCTACGGCGTATTGGAGGAGCACAGCTTGCTGGACGTGCTGCGCAGCCGCAACGGCCTCAAGCTGCTGCTGAGATCCTGACTGCGCTCTTGCCGAGCGATCGCCGTTCCAGAATGACGACCGGCCGAGGCCTAATGCTCACCCTTGGTTCGCAGCAACCCCGCCAGGCGATTGCCCTGCTTCTGCGGGCCGCCGCGCGGAAAGATGTCGTGCAGATAGCGGTTGCTGCCCTCGGCTTCGCCCCAGATCTTGCGGAAGTGCTTGATGGTCTCGCGCACGTTCGCCTGCACTTGGTGCTTTTCGTAATGCGCCCGCAGGAACCGAATGACCTCCCAGTGCTGGCTGGTCAGTTCCAGATCTTCAAAGGCCGCCTGGGCGCGCACGAAGTCCTCCGACCAATCTGAAAGATCGACCAGATAGCCTTCACTGTCGGTCATGACCTCGTGGCCGTTCACCTTCAGCATGCGCGTCTTCATGCTCGGGTAGGCGGTACTGCCGCCGCCCCCGCCCGGGGCGCCGTGCTCGTCCACGGCGTCGCCGTCCGTGAGCGACCACAACCCGATTTCGATGTCGCCGTCCAGGCGGCCGTGGTAACGGGTGCCGCCGCTGATGACGATCTTGCCGCTCGCCGGCGGGATATCGAACTCCGCGACGCCGTTGCGGTCGGTGCTGCCTTCGATCGGGTGGGTCGGATCGGTGTCGAGCACCAGCGACACTCCGGTCCGCTTGAGCGGTTCATGCGTGAAGTTCATCGACACATGGATTCGTACCATGGTTTTTACCTCCAGCTTGCGATGACCGGCGCCGAGCGCGCGGCCTCAGGATTCCTATACGGCAGGGTATAACAAATATTTAGAATACCTCTTTATCTCCAACGGGGTAGAGCACTCAGGGCGGTGGCCCGCACCTTGACCTATATCATGCAACATAGGGTTTGGCGCTGACGAGTTCAAGCCAGCGCCTGCCGCTATTCGTCGTCGAAGCGCCAGGCGATGCCGACGTCCTGCGCCGTGCGGAATGCCCGTTGGCTCGGACAGGCCCGGAAATAGTCGTCGGCGCCGGTCGGCGCGGCATCGTCGACCCGGTCCAGCGTCCAGCCCTGCGCGGCGAGGGCCGCGAGTGCTTGCTGCCGGGCACTTATGGCATCCGCCGCGTCCACCCACACCGAGACGCCGCGGGGGTCGTTCGCTGTAGCGGTGCGAACATATAGATGCATCAGCCACATGGGTT
>JBAYTM010000279.1:0-4131 GCA_041675685.1 Thiohalobacteraceae bacterium | reverse complement strand
GTAGCCGGAGTTCAGCGCGTCGGTGATCCAGATGGTGTTCACGCTCCCCAGGCAGCGCACCGGAATGACGCGGGTGAAGGCGCTGTACTGGAAGCCCTGCATTGCGGCCATGTCGAGCGCCGGGTAGGCGTCGTTCTCGCAGGCCAGCACCAGGATGCGCGGCTTCTCGGAGAATTCGTCGGGGATGTCGACCGCCTTCAACTGCTGACCGACCGTCTCCACCGAATAATTCTCGAAGGAGATGACGCGCACCGGGCAGGCGCCCATGCAGGTGCCGCAGCGGCGGCAGCGCGACTCGTTGAACACCGGATAGCGTTGTTCGTCTTCGTCGATGGCGCCGAACGGACATTCCACGGTGCAGCGCTTGCACTGGGTGCAGCCTTCCTTGCGGAACGAGGGATAAGACAGATCGCCCGAGCGCGGATGGGCAGCGCGGCCGAGGTGCGCGTTCTCCATCGCCTGAATCGCCTTCATGGCGGCGCCGGTGGCGTCTTCGATCGCCTGCTGGATATCCATCGGACGGCGTACCGGACCGCAGGTGTAGATGCCGGTGCGGCGCGTCTCGTAAGGGAAGCAGATGAAGTGCGAGTCGTTGAAGCCGTGTTTGAGGAGCGGCAGGTCCTTGCCCTGACGGTAGTTCAGGTTGAGGATGGAATCCGCGTTCACGGCCCACTGACCAGGCTCATCCTGCTTGACCGTTTCGATGTCGACGCCGGCATTGGCGACCTGGCCGGTGGCCAGCACCACCAGATCCGCCTCGTCGGTCACGTCTTCGTTCAGGATCAAATCCTTGAAGCTCACCTTGAGCGCGCCGCCGTTGGGCGATACCTCGCTGACCACGCCCTTGCGGAAGGTGACGCCCTTCTCCTGACCGCTGCGATAGAAGTCTTCGCCGGGCGCGCCAGGCGTGCGCAGATCGGTGAACAGGATGTCGGTCTCGATGTCCGGGTTCTGGTCCTTGAAGTACATGGCCTGCTTGATCGAGGTCGAACAGCAATGGCCGGAGCAGTAGTTCAAGTGGCCTTCCTTGTCGCTGCGCTGGCCGGCGCATTGCACGAAGATGACCTTCTTGATCTCTTTCCCGTCGGACGGACGCTTGATCGGCCCGCCGTTGGCGGTTTTCGCGAGCTTCTCCAGTCCGGTCTGGTCGACCACGTCTGGCGATTTGCCGCCACCGAGTTCCGGCAGCAGGTTCATATCGTAAGGCTTGAAGCCCGAGGCCATGATGATCGCGCCGAAGTTGTCGGTGCTGGTTGCGCCGGATTCGGTGGTGATGTCCGCCGCGAAACGGCCCGGGGCGCCGGAGGTCTTGGTGATCGTGCAGTTGAGCTTGACGCTGATGCGCGCATCGCTCTCGATCGCCTTGATCATCTCCTCGATGCCGGTGTCGATCGGCTCGGCGTAGGGGCTGCGGTCGGGAATGCGCTTGTGGAAGTTGGCCGCGTTGCCGCCCAGTGCGCCGGTCTTCTCGACGATGGTCACCGGATAGCCGGCCTTGGCCGCCTCGATCGCCGCGGTCATGCCGGAGATACCGCCACCGACCACCAGCAGGTGATTGTTGGCGCCTTTCTCCTGGGCCGATGCCGGCGGGGTCAGGTATTTCGCCTCGGCGCAGCCCATGCGTACGTAGTCGGCCGCCATTTCCTCGGTGGTTTCGCGTGCTTCGTCCGTGTCCGGACGGACCCAGATAACACCTTCGCGCAGGTTCACGCGGCTGACCGTCACTTCGCCTTCGAAGCTGAACGCCTCGGCCTTGGCGCGGCGCGAGCAGGCGGCGATGACCACCCGGTTCACGCCGTCGTTGGCGATGTCGTTCCGGATCATCTCCACGCCGGCGGCGGAGCACAGGAAGTCGTGCTCTTTGGCGACCGCGGCCTTGCCTTCGCGGCTGGCGATGTTGACCAGCTGCTTGGTGTCCACGCGCTCGCCGAGCCCGCAGCCCTTACATATATATGCACCGATCTTTGCGTCTGCCACGGTTCAGCCCTCCATCCCGGCAACTTTGTTGACCACCTGGATGGCGCGCAGGGCGCTCGCGGTGGCGCTCTGCACCGCGCGGTTTACATCCAGTGCGTCGGAGGAGCAGCCCGCGGCGAAGAAGCCGCCGTTGGCCGGATCCTGCTCGACAAAACCTTCTGGGTTGATCTTCACCTGGATCGGGAAGCCGTCGCGCGGCACGCTCGGCTCCATGCCCACCGCCAGGACGACCAGATCGTGCGGGTTGCTGTAGCGGTGATAGCCCTCGGTGTCGACGCCGTGCAGGATCGGATTACCGTCCTTGTCCTGGGTGATGTTGGCGACCTTGGACTTGGTGAAGGTGACGTTGGCATCGTCCTGGACGCGCTGGTAGAAGTCGTCGATGCGGTCGATGGCGCGGATGTCGATGTAGTAGACGGTCGACTTGTAGTCGTCGGCGTACTTCTCGCGCAGATACGTGGTCTGCTTCAGCGTGGCCATGCAGCAGATGCGCGAGCAGTGCGCGAGGTGATTCTTGTCACGCGATCCGGCGCACTGGACGAAGGCGACGTTCCTGGCCTCCTTGCCGTCGGACGGCCGCAGCAGTTTGCCACCGGTCGGGCCGAAGGGGTCGGCCATGCGCTCGAACTCGACGCTGGTGATGACGTTCGGGTAGCGATCGTAGCCGTAGGGTTGGATCTTGGCCGCGTCGTAGGGGCGCCAGCCGGTCGCCCAGATGATGGCGCCGACCGTAATCTCGCTTTCGGCGGGCTGCATATCGAGGTCGATTGCATCGTACTTGCAGGCGGCCTTGGCCTTGTCGGCGTCGGCGGTGCCGATGATGCGCGAATCGAGCACATAACGCTGGGGGTGGGCCATCGGATGGTTGAGGTAGGCGCCTTTGCGCTTACCCAGGCCGTAGTTGTATTCGGAGTCGAACTCCGCCTCGACGGCCTTGCCGCACTCGCCGCAGGCGGTGCAGTTTTCATTCACGTAGCGCGGCGTGGTTTTGAGTGTGACTTGGTAGTTGCCGGTGTCGCCCTTGACCTCGGTGACCTCGGTCATGGTCAGCAGGCGCAGATTCTTGTTGGCCTTGAGCCGGCGCAGGTTGATCTCGAGGCCGCAGGACGGAATGCAGAGCTTCGGGAAGTATTTGTAGAGTTGGCTGACGCGCCCACCGACGGTGGGGTTCTTTTCAACCAGGATCACCTGTTTACCGCACTCGGCGGCCTCCAGGGCTGCGGTCAGGCCGCTGATCCCCCCGCCCACCACCAGAATCGTCTGGTTGGTCGCGATTACCTCCGACATTGGCTTTCCTCCATAACGGATACCGAAAAAATTCTGTGTGCGTAGGCGCCGGCCGTCGTTGCGCGGCCCGCGCCGTGCCGCCCAGGGATGGCACGGGTACCTTGTCCGTGCCCTGGTGCAGGTGCCTTGTCTTGGATCAAAACACTTTATTATTTGTTGCGACGAGCGGCCCGATCTGCCTCATTCCCGTGCGGGCGGTGCGCGTGCATCCAGGCTGTCTGGCCGTGGCGCTGCCCAACCGTTTCGCGGACGTAGAAGATACTCTCTCTCTCTCGCAGGCGCCACCGGCGGCCGGCGCTGTGCGCATCGAAGTTTCCGATGTAGAAATAGAAAAGATGTATAACTCTTGTGTATCGTAGCGCGGCCCGGAGCGGCGACGTCCGGCCGGCTGTCGAACCGCATGGTCAGGGAACGCAGCGCAAGGCGAAAACGGGGCGAAAAGCCGAGTATACCGGGCGCGCGCGCGTTCGAGCCCATGCCAAACGGCGCAATGCGGCCTCATTGGGTTTCTCTTACAGTCGGCTAAACCCGCGTCGGGGTGTGGAAGCAATGACGGGCGGGGCCCGATGCCGAGAGGCTTGGTGAAATAGGAAAGGGAACCAAAATGCGTTGGAAGGATTTACTGCTGGTTGTCGTGCTGACGCCGGCGACCGGCTGGGCCGCCGTGGCCGCGGACTATCTTCAGGGCTATGCACGCGCGGTATTGGACCTGCGTTTCCCGGAACAAGGCATCCAGGTCCGTGGCGCGTCCGATGACGGCCGTGTGGCGCTGGCCGACGCGGGGTGCGGCGCCAGTCCCGGGCGTGTCGCAGTAGAAGACGCCCTGATCGCGACGGGGCGGTTTGCGCGCGTGGTCTGGGAGGAGTC
>JBAYTM010000278.1:0-4137 GCA_041675685.1 Thiohalobacteraceae bacterium | reverse complement strand
GCGGTGACCGGTCAGTCGTTCCATGACCAGGTTGAGCCGTGCGGTGATGGCCGGGCCGTCGCGATAAAAGAAAAAGCAGATCACCACGCTGAAGGTGATCAGCACCACGCCACGGCCGAGTGCGCCACCCGCATTGATCGCCCATTCCCGCAGCGGCAGATGCACCAGCCACTCGCGCAATTGCAGCAGGAGCGCGCCTTCGTCCCCCTCTCGCAGTGCCTGCCATTGCACATCGATGTAGCTGCCGATCAGCGGCAGGGTCTGAATCCAGGCCGGCAGGGCCGGTAACGGCCGTTCCATCGCGTCGCGCAGAATACGAACCAGGCCGGCGACGTTATCGGCCAGACCTACGCCCATCATCGCGAACGGCCCGACCATGGATATCAGCAACAGCAGCGTCATGGCCGTCGCCGCCAGCGCGGATCGGCCATCGAGCCGCGCCAGCAGCCATTCGTAGACCGGCCAGGTCGCATAGGCGAGCACCGCCGCCCAAACCAGCGAGGCAATGAACGGGCGCATCACCAGCACGGTACCGACCACCAGCAGGATCAACAGGGCGGCACCGGCCAGGGTGTCTATGCGACGTATCGAGTCCAAGCGCGGTCTTCCCGGATGGCGGTCGGTGACGGAGGATCGGTTGGGTCAGTGCAACGAGACGGCAGACGTTCTACGGGGTGCATAGCCATCGAATGATACCCGACAGTAAACGGCGTCGCCTTGGTGGCCGATTCCCGCGATCGAAATTCTGCGCGGGCGGGCCTTTGCGTCGACCCGGGCAAGGCGCCGGCACGCGCTCCGGGTTCACACGCCCTGCTTTTCCCAGCAGAAGATGCGCATGGGCGGGAAGTTCAACAGCTCCAGCTGCGTGCGGCCCGCGCCGAGGAACGGCTCGCACAACGCGTTGACGCGATTGCTTACCTGGTAGGCCACGAAGCGGCCGTTGGCGCTGAGCGCCGAGGCCACGGCCGCCAGCACGCCGGAGCCGGCGTCTTCGCTCATGGTCGAAAAGGGTATCCCGGAAATGATGACGTCCGGCGCGCCGAACCCGTGCAGCGCGAGAATCTCTTTCAACGCGCAGGCGCTGCCGTGATGGGCGATCAGCCGATCGTCGTGGATCGCGTCGATGAGTTTGTAGAACAAGGGGTTGATTTCGATACTCAGCAGACGCGCTTCAGGCGCCATGGCCCGCAGTATCGCCTGCGTCGTACCGCCGGTACCCGAACCGAGCTCGACGATGGTCCGCGCGGTCGCCAGTTCCGCCGTCCGCAACAGGCGTTGTTCGAGAAACCGCGAGCTTGGGATCACCGAGCCGATCTGCAAGGGATGCTTCAGGAATTCCCGGAAAAACCTCAGCCGCTCGCGCGACTTTCCGTTCCTTGGCTTGGCATTTGGCATTGGCTTTGTCTCTCCGCGTCCCGATTACAGTCTGGCAGCAGAATCGACTTAGTCAAAACGGGAAAGGCCTCGACCCCTGAAACGGTGCCGAGGCCTCGTCGCGGTGCCGGTTCAGTCCGCAGCGGGCCGGGCGGCGCGCGTCAGCTCGGCGCGCAGCCGGCGGAGCCATTGCCTGACCTGCTCGGCGTTGGCGTTGCCCATCCGTATCAATGCCTTCTGCCCTGCCGACAGAGCCTCCAACTCGGGATCGGCGTACAGGTAGAAAACGTGCGGTCGCACCAGTCGGATGGGTTCATCCACCACCGGCGTGGCCAACAGATGGTCGATGACGTCCACCAGGCGATCGTTGAAATAGGCATTCGGATAACCGAGTTCGGCATAGGCCTCCTGAAACAGCGGGTAGAACCGCGTATAGGCGGCCGCGACGCGTTCCGGTTCGATGCGCGTGACCAGCCCGACATAGGGCCGATAACGCTCGGCGTTGTCGGGGCTGATGTACGTCTCT
Source organism: Thiohalobacteraceae bacterium (assembly GCA_041675685.1). Lineage (GTDB taxonomy): Bacteria > Pseudomonadota > Gammaproteobacteria > Thiohalobacterales > Thiohalobacteraceae > JAHJQQ01. Next base: position 2,237 of record JBAYTM010000278.1, on the reverse strand, counting down.
TCGCCCTCGCCCGCGATCAGGAACTGGCCGGGCACGCGCCTGGCCACCAGCAGATCGCGCCGGGGTAGCTTCTTCGCGGGAAGGTTTTCGATGGTCACGACGAACCGCCGCACCACTTCGTCCAGCCGGAAGAGCCGTTGCAGCGGTTCCGGGTCGGCCAGGTCCGCAAGCACGTCGCCGACCGGCTCGTCGCTCGCATTGAGCGCGGGAGGCGCGGCTTGCTCTTCGTCGGCCGGCAACAAGGGTTGTCCCGGCGTCAGCGCCGGATCTTCCTCCGAAGTCGCCGGAGGCGCATCCGCCTCCGGCAGTGGATAGCGCGGCGCCGTCGGCCCGGTCTCCGTCGGCTGATCGGCGGGCGACGTCTCCTGGATGCCGATCTGCTCGTCTTCCGCCATGCGCATATAAAGCGCCGCAGCGATGCCAACCACGGCGAGGACGACGATAGCGCCGAGCACCGCCTTGCGCCGGCCCGCGTTCTTGCGACGTTTCCGGTCGGACATCAGCCATCTCCTTTCGTCATTAACAGCTCCGCGTCGCCGCACGATGAACCGCTGGAAGAATGCAACCCGGATAGGGTCGCCGTTCGGGTTGCGTTGGTCGCCGCATACTGCCACTTCGCCATGTAGCCCTTGCGTGCTTCCCGCGTCGATGCAACGGCATTCGAGGAGACCCTGCCGCCATGGGGCAAGCCACGTCGCTCGTCCTGAGAATTGTAGCCGTCAGACAGAGATGGTTGCTACAGTCGCACCAAGTCACACGGATATCACCGCGTCGACCACGGCCGCCGCGTAACGCACGGGCAAGGAAAAATGACCTTCACCGCCCATGTCGTGCAGCCGCGCCATCGGCACGCGCCGGGCCAAGCGTTCGCTGTGCGTCCAGGGCACGACGGCATCGCGCCGACCGTGCCAGAGCTGCAGAGAAGAAATGCCGGATGGATCGAACGGCCAAGGCTGGACCGCCGTACACATATCGGCCAATCCACCGGCAGATCCCTGCCTAAACGCCTCGTGCAGACTCGCTGCAAACAGGCGTTTGACGTCCGGTTGGCGCAGCACCGACCGATCCGGTTCGCCGTTCAGGCGGGCCATGATACGGATGGACAGTTCGGGCAGATGGCGTGCGGCCAAGCGCGTAAGTGTGCCGTAACTCAGATCGAGCCCCACGGCGCTGCGCTCCGCCAACCAGAAGCCGAGGCGCGCCTGTGGCGCCATGCCGAGGCGCAATTCGCGATGACTGACTTCTCCCAGACCGCAACAGATCCCGGCGCCGCGTACGCGATCGGGCACAAGGGCTGCACAGGCCAGCGCATAAGGTGCGCCGCCGGAGATGGCAAGCAGATGGAAGCGTTCGAACCCCAGGTGATCCGCCAGTTGCGCGATCAACTGCGGCCAACGCAGCAGCCGGGAACCGTCAACCGGATCGGATAATCCATAGCCGGGCCGGTCTGGCGCGATCAGCTGCACGCCCGCCCGCAGGCACGCCTCGTGAAAGATCTGTCCCTCCCGCCGCGAACCGGGCAGGCCATGGAAATAGAACGCGGGGATGCCGCCATCGCGACCGTAGCGCGCATAACCGAATTGACGGCCGTCGGGCAGGAGCAGGCGGTTGTCGAGCTGCATAGCGAATTTATATCAGATACCGTCGCGGAACGAGCGGTCGGCCGCCAGGGAGCCTGCGTGCGGCGGGGATCCGATCGACCAGCGCGGATTACCGCGACTTAGCAAAAAATTAAGAATACTTGAGCCAAGATTTAGCAACGCGGTCTTCGCGGTCCCGCTAGGCTTTCTCGCACACCACCCAAGTGTCGAGGAAGCCAGCCATGAAACCCTACAGACTCACTCTCTCCCTGCTGTTTCCGCTCATCGCCTTCGCGGGTACGGCGTCGGCCGCCGAGCCCGCGCCCGACCGGCAGACGCTGGAACGCGGGCGCTATCTCGCGATCACCAGCGGCTGCAACGACTGCCACACGCCCGGCTACATGCAAACGGACGGCAAGGTGCCGGAGCCTCTGTGGTTCACAGGCAATGCCATCGGATTCCAGGGGCCCTGGGGCACGAGCTACCCCGTGAATCTGCGGCTGCATGTGCGTAAGCTCACCGAGGCCGAATGGATCGAGCGTGCGCGCCGGCCGATGCGGCCGCCGATGCCCTGGTTCAATCTGCGCGACATGCAGGATGCGGATCTGGTCGCGATCTATCACTACCTGCGCGCGCTGGGCCCTTCGGGCGAGCCGG
>JBAYTM010000277.1:0-4142 GCA_041675685.1 Thiohalobacteraceae bacterium | reverse complement strand
CTCGACAGCGCCGTCGAGCGCGCCATCCAGGACCAGTTGGAGATGATTTCCCGCAACCGCACCACGCTGGTCGTCGCGCATCGCCTGTCCACCGTGGTCGGCGCCGATTGCATCCTCGTCATGGAACGCGGCCGTGTCGTCGAGTCGGGGACGCATGCCGAGTTGCTGCGACGCGGTGGTGCCTATACGCGTCTGTGGGAACTTCAGCAGCAACGCAAGACCTTGGAGCAGATCGCCGCCGTCGAAGAGACACCGGGCATCCGTTGGCGCACGCCGGACAACGGCAGCGGCCCGGCCGAATGAATCAGAAGCCGACAAGTTCAACGCCAGTGAAACGGAGCACGCATGATCAAACTGATGACCCTGAACCTCAACTATTTCGGCGACAAGCACGGCCCCTGGGAGGCGCGGCTCGCGCAGCTCGAACGCGTCCTGCAACGCACCAGGCCCGACGTCGCCGCATTCCAGGCCGTATGCGCGCAGCCGGGTAGCGCCGGCGGCCAGAACCAGGCGCAACAGGTCGCGGCAAAAGTGCGGGATTATGCGGAGATCTGGTTCGAACCGGCGCAGCGCGGCGTCGACGAGACGCTGCAAGGCAGTGCATTCATCGCGCGCGTGCCCTGCACACCGGTGGCGCATCAGGAACTGCCGCTGGAGAACAACCCGGAAGACGAAAATCAACGCATGCTGTTGCATGCGCGCGTACAGCGCGACAACGAGCCGTTGGAGCTGATCAACGCACACTTCTCCTGGGTGCCGGAGATCAACCGGAGCAACGTCGCGGCGGCCTTGACCTATGTGCAGAACCTGGCCGGCCCCGCGCTGCTGCTGGGCGACCTCAATGCGCCGCCCGACGGCCCCGGCATGCAACAGCTCGCGGCGGCCGGATGGACCGACGCCTGGGCGAAACTTCAGCCGCACGACCCCGGCTACACCTTCGAATCCGACGCGCCGACTCAGCGCATCGATTACGTCTGGGCCAATACCGCCGCCGCACCGCGACTGCGCGCCATCGAACGTTTACTGCCGGAAGACGGCGCACGCCTGTCAGATCACCTGGGCCTGCTGGTTACACTGGAATGATTCAAGTTCACGCAAAAGACCGAACCACGAAGGCGCATAAGGCGCCGAAGGAAAAATATTCTTCAGGTGAAGACTTGGTGCTTCCGTGCGCGGCGCATGCACTCGATCGGCCGATGGAGAGTGGATTGCCGCGGCGCTGCGCGCCTCGCAATGACGCGTCCCTGGCGCGATAGGAAGCCGGCACGCGGCCGAGACACCTCGGATTAGATCTGGATTCCGGCATGCGCCGGAATGACGGAAGAGTAATTCGCTTTCCTTCGCGCGCCTTCGCGACCTTCGCGGTTAAAGTTACTTAACGTAAGTTAAAACCGATTAAAGTCGGTTTCCCAAGCTTTCGGACACCGTCCGATCAACGCCACGCGTTCGTAAACCGCGCTCCGAACCGTTCGCGCAGACCTCGTCGAATACCTTGGCCCAATCGCGCGCGAAACGTTCGATGTTGAAGTGCTCGCGTGCATAGGCCTGTGCGCCCTGCCCCAGCCGGTGCGCCTGCGCCGGGTCGGCGAGCAGCTCTCGCATGCGATCGATCAGCCAATCGACGTCCGTGTGCACATAACCGCTGATGCCGTTCTCCACGACCCGCGCCATTTCCGTGGTGCCCAGACCAACGACCGGCATGCCGAGCATCATGGCCTCGCACACGGCCAGACCCAGGCTGGTGTAGCGGATCGGATTGAACAGAAAGCGGTAGTCACTGGCGAAGGCCGGCAGACGGTCATGCCGCACCTCGCCCGGCCCGCCGGCCTCTTCGGCACCCATACCGATCAGATCCAGCGGCAGCCGTTGCGCCGCCTGTGCATGGACGTCCGCGCCCAAGCGGCGACCGCGTCGCGCCAGGTGATTCACGACCACCAGACCGCGCGGCTTGGTCCCGCGGTAGCGCACGCCTTCCGGCACCAGGACGCCATGGGGTACGACGCGCGTCGGCGTGCGGCCGTTATCCCACATCAATGCATTGAAGTGGGTGACGTGCACCAACAGCATGTTCGGATCGTCCACCGGATGGCGCGTATCGACGGGGTGGTCACGCGGCGGATCGTGCTCGAGAAAGATGGCCGGCAGGCGCTGCTGCGCGGCGGACAACAGTCCGCGGTCTTCGAGATAGTGGCGATGCGACTGGTACAGCACACAGTCGAAGCGTTGGCCGTGCAGCTCCGCCAGCGGCATATCGTGCACGTTGGCGGTCCAGGGCAGATGCCCCCAGCGCCCGCTGTAGCCGGGTCCGCGATCGGGTCGCGACAGCACGAAGAGATCCACCGGCGCGTGGCCGAGATAATAGAGATAGCTGCCGTGGACGTGCCAGGTCAGGACGCGCAGTCGACGCACGGGTCCGCCCCTCCCGCGACCGGTTCATCCAGCGCCGCGCGTACCTGCTCCCAGACGGCCTCGGGCCGCAAACCGACGGCGCACAGGTGTCCGACCGGGCAATGCTGGTGGTAACAGGGCCGACAGGCGATCGGCACCATGGCGCGACGATGCCGCTGCGTGTCCAGGGGTGCCCAGCGATCGGGCGCGGAGCCGCTGTAGAGCACGACACTCGGGGTACCCACGGCCGCGGTGACGTGCGAGGTGCCGGTATCGTTGCAGATCACCAACCGCGCGTCGCGCAACAAGGCGGCGAATGCACCGAGTCCCGTGCGCCCGCACAGATTCACGGCCGGATGGCGCATCTTCAGCAACACCGCCTCCACCAGCGGGTGTTCGTCGATGCTGCCGGTGAGTACCGGAAGATAACCCGCCTCGGAGCAGGCATCGGCAATCTGTGCGAAATACGCCGCCGGCCAGCGCCGCGTCGGCAGACGCGCACCCGGATGCAGGCAGACATACCGGTGGCGCGCGCCGCGCCCGGGCCAGGCCAGCACCAGTCCGGCGCGATCCTCGTCTTCGATCGGAAATTCCAGCGCGTCGCCGCAGGGTGCGACACCGGCGTGCGCGAGCGGCGCCAGCAGGCGATGGATCTCGGGCAGGTGTTCGGGATATTCGAGCGAGTAACGCGGGTCTGCGACGCGGTGGCCGACCGGATGGCAGCCGAGCGCGTAACGCGCGGCCATTGCCTCGATCACCGCATTCGAATGCGAGCCGTCGCCGTGGAGTTGAATGGCCAGATCGAAGTTGCGCGCCCGCGCCGCCGCGACGAAGGTCTCGAATTCACCGGGCGCCGGCCGCCGTTCGATCAGACCGGGCGCACCGGGGAATGGAATAAAGCCATCCAGGTAACGACGAAAGCGGCGCGCGAAGTCACGCGCCCAGGGCAATCCGATCAGCGTGATTTCGGCCTCCGGCAGTGCCGCGCGCAGCGCGCGCAGCGCCGGCACGGCGCACAACAGGTCGCCGAGCTGCAGCGCGCGGAATACCGCCACACGCCGCGGCCGCGGCGTGCCGGTAATACCCGCTAACCGCACGTTCGCAATCGGCAGAGGATTCACTTGCGATCGGCTATCGGCTCGGGCGCCCATGGCGTCACCTCAAAACGTCCCGTGGTAGATGGCGCAGGAACTGCAGATTTCCGGCGGGCGATCCCGGCTCAGCCCGTCGCGGAAGGCGGCATAGGCGACGCCTTCCCAGACCTCGTCGAACGACGTCTGCGGCGTCTGCCCGAGACAGGCGCGGTCCGGCGTGCCGATCATGCAGCAGGGCATCACATCGCCCCGGTAGCTGATGTAGGGACCGCGCCAGGGCCAGTCGCACCGCGGCGCGCGGCGCGTGACGACCGGCCGCGGCCGGTCGATGCCCGGCAGCCGCAGCGGCACACTGAGTTGCGCGGCACAGCTGCGTGCCTCGGCGAACACCGCACGTACCTGTTCGGCATCCACGTCGAGCAGGTTTTCCGCATCGACGAAATCGCGCAGCGGGCGATAATGCGCCGGCAGGCCGCTTTCGCCGAAGTCGTGGCAGAGATGCTGCACGGACAACGCCTCCGCGCCCAAGGCGTGCGTGAGGCGTACCAGCGCCGGCAACTCGTGCAGATTCTGCCGCATCACCACCATGATGATGTGCACCTCGGGCGCAGGTACACGGGACTCCGCTCGCGCGGCGCGGCGCAGCTCCATCAACCGCCG
>JBAYTM010000276.1:0-4153 GCA_041675685.1 Thiohalobacteraceae bacterium | reverse complement strand
GTTCCCGGAGAGGTGTCCGAGCGGTTGAAGGAGCACGCCTGGAAAGTGTGTATACGGCAACGTATCGCGGGTTCGAATCCCGCCCTCTCCGCCAGATTAAAAAGGCCCCCGCGCGGGGCCTTTTTCATTTGTTGGGGCAGAGGGCGAAGAACTCCATTCGGCGGAGGGTGGGCAGCGCGGGGAGAACGGCCGAACGCTGGCCCCGAAAAGGGCGGGCACGCAGCGCGAGTGATCTCGCCATCTCGAATAAAAAGGGGCCCCTCTATGGGCCTCTTTTTATCGCGACGGAACCCGCTAGCTTTGATGAAGCCTACCGCACTGGATTCCGCAAAACCTCTCCTCTATTCTAGGCTTATGCGAGCCCGCCGCCGGCGGTGTCCCAAAGGTCTTCCTTAATCGATGCCTATACATGCGCAGTGGGATAGGGTGCGGTCGGGCACGTCGCGCCTCCTGCGGCGCAAGGCGGTCCGTATCGGGTTGGCGTTGCTGGTCGTCTATGCGCTGATCGGTTTTCTGCTGATTCCCTACGCGATCGAGCAGTACCTCCCGAAATACGCGCGCGAGACCTTGCAGCGGCAGGCGAGCGTCGCCGCGGTGCGCGTCAATCCCTTCCTGTTCCGTGTCGAGGCCGACAATTTCCGATTGCGCGAGTCGGACGGCCGATCGATCGTGGCGTTCCGTCATCTGCTGGTCGATTTCGGGTTATCGGGCCTGTTCCGCTGGGCCTGGACCTTCGACGCGTTGCACATCGACGGCCTCGATCTGTTCATCGACAAAGACCCCGATGGCACCCTGAACCTCACCGCGCTGGCGGAAAGCTTTCCGAAAGACGAGACGCCGCAGCCGGAAGACGACCGGATCGTGCGGGTGCTGCTGAAACACTTCGCCCTGATCGACGGCGTCGTCGCCTACAGCGACCGCTCCGGCACGGAACCGGCGATTTTCGCGCTGCAGCCGCTCAATCTCGAACTGTCCAACTTTGCGACGCTTCGCGAGCGCACCGGTGCCTATGAGCTGAGCGCCGAACTGCCCGACGGCGGAAACCTGCATTACCGCGGTGAAACGACCCTGCGGCCGTTCGTCGTGGCAGGCGAGATCAGCATTCAGGGACTCCGCCCATCGGCCTTCTGGGAATTCCTCCAGGACAAGGTACGTCTCGCCGAGCCCGAGGGCACGATCGTCTTTCAGACCAGTTACCGCTATGCGCTCGAAGGCGAAGAGCCCCAACTGCACTTGCAGCGCACGCATCTGCACATTGCCGATCTGGATCTGCGCGAGCCCGGCGCGCAGACGCCGCTGCTGGCGCTGCGCAGCTTGGAGATCCGAGATGCGGCGTTCGATCTGAACCAACGCACGATCACGCTGCCGCAGTTGGCACTGCGCAACGGGCGCGTCGGCGCCGCGCTGGCCGAGGACGGTACAGTGAACTGGCAGCGCCTGGTCGCCCCCTCTGGAGAACCCGTGCGCACGGCAGACGCAGCGGTCGAGGAGCCGGCCGCGCCCTGGCGCATCCAGCTCGGCGCCGGGCAGGTCGAGGATGTCGCGGTGCAGGTAAACGATCGCAGCCGCGCGACGCCACTGGCCTACGAGGTCGGGCAGCTCGGTGCGCAGCTCGGGGCCGATGTGCAGATCGGTACGGACGCGACCGACGTGCGTGTGAACGGGATCGCGCTCCGCCTCGGTGGGCTCGCGCTGGTGCCCATCGGAGAAGACGAGCCGCTGGCCACGCTGGGAGCGTTCGAACTCGACGGCGGCAATGTGGATACCGCCGCGCGCGAGATCGGCATCGACCGTGTCGCCTTGCGCGAAGGCAGGACGCACATCGAGCGTGACGCGCAAGGCGACACCCGTCTGTTCGCCGCCTTCACCGGCGCGGAGACGGGCGATGCCGAGGCAGTGCAGGCAGACGCCCCGGAAGGCCAATCACCCTGGCGCTACAAGCTGAACACACTGCAACTGGATGACTACGGCCTGACATTCCGCGACCAGAGTCTGCAACCGGCGGTCGCCTACGATCTTGAGGGCATCACGGCGGCGCTGAACAACCTCAGCAACGACGCACAGACGCCGGTCGAGTTCGCCGCCGCGTTGGGTGTGACGCAAGGCGGCGCGCTCCAGGCCGACGGCAGTTTTGTGCCGGACGGTTCGAACGCGAAGGCACGGGTCCAACTGGAAAACCTCGCGCTCGCGCCCTTGGCGCCGCTGCTCGCACAACACGCAGCCCTCGTCCTCAAGACGGGTGCCGCCTCGGCAGCGGCGGAGCTGGACTATGCCGGGGGCGATCAGGGAACGCTGCGCGCAAACGGCACGGCAAGCGTCGCCGATCTGCTGATCAACGAGTCGGTCAGCGGGGATCGCTTCATCGCCTGGAAGAAGCTGGCGGCCGAGGGCATCGCCTACCAGTCAAGTCCCCAGTCGAACACGGGCAAACTCACCATCGACGCGATGCGGCTCAGCGCGCCGCACGCCAAGGTGCAGATCTTCGAGGATCGCAGTGTCAATCTGATCGAGGTGTTCGAGCAGGGCGCGGCGAAAGAAGCCTCAGCGAAGCCCGCGCCGGACAAGTCGCGCAACGGCGAATCGCAGTTCCCGGTGAGCATCGGCCGTCTGCGCGTCGACAACGGCACCGTCGACTACTCCGACCAGAGCCTGGTGTTGCCGTTCTCTGCGAAGATACGCGAGTTCCAGGGGACGGTGACCGGCATCAGCTCCGCGCCGAACAGTCGCGCCAAGGTGGATCTCGAAGGCCGCGTGGAGGACTACGGATCGGCGCAGGTGACCGGCTCCCTCGCGCCGTTCGCGCCGAAGCGCTTCACGGACATCCGCACGCAGTTCAGCAACATCGACATGCCGCCGTTTTCGCCCTACAGCGCCACCTTCGCCGGGCGCAAGATCGCCTCGGGCAAGCTGTCATTGGATCTCGAGTACAAGATCAACGAGGGCGAACTGTCCGGCGACAACGACATCCTGCTGGAACGCTTCACGCTCGGCGAATCCGTCGAGTCGCCGGACGCCCTCGATCTGCCGCTCGATCTCGCGGTGGCGCTGCTGACCGATTCCCGCGGCCGCATCGATATCGCCGTGCCGGTGAGCGGCGATATGGACAACCCGGAGTTTTCGCTCGGCGGCGTCATCGGGCAGGCGATCCGGCGCATGCTCACCCGCATCGTGACCGCGCCCTTCGCCGCACTGGGCAGTCTCTTCGGCGGCGGTGAACAGGCCAATGCCGTCGCCTTCGAGCCGGGCAGCGAACGCCTGTCGCCGCCGCAGCAGGAAAAGCTCGCCAATGTCGGCAAGGCGCTGAACGAACGTCCGCAACTCAAGGTCATCGTCGGCGGCCGTTACGACACGGCACAGGACGGCGCCGCGCTGCGATCGCTACGCGTGCGCCGTGAACTCGCGGCGGCGCTCGACGTGAAGCTCGCACCGGACGAGGACCCCGGCCGCGTCGCCTACGACGAGGCGCGCACCCAGCGCGCGCTGCAGAAACTGCTGGAGGCGCGTGCCGGCAACGGCGCCGTGGAAGCGTTTCAGGCCGACTACGAGAAGCGCACCGGTCAGCCCGTGAAACGCGTCAACCCGATGTTGGCGCTGCTCGGTCAGGCGAGTCCGGATCACGCCTTCTACGAAGCCTTGTTCGAGCATCTGGTCGAGATCCATCCGCTCGACGAATCCGACCTGCAGGCCCTCGCGCAGCGGCGCGCCGAGGCGGTCGCCGAATCCCTCGTAACCGACGCAGGCGTCGAGCAGCAACGCGTCGAACTCGGCCAGGTCGAGGCGGCGGAGGGAGCGAGTGGCGCGGAGGAAGGCATGGTCGAAACCCAGTTGTCATTGGACGTGCAGAAGACAGGGAACTAACCGGCGCTCCACCAGCCCCGGACACGCGGCTGGTCGCCGTGGGGCCGCCCGGTTTGGGAGGCGGCGAGCCAGATACTTGGAATGGCGCTTGGGGTTAAGGAATCTACTAATGCCTCTTTCGTCATTCCGGCGAAGGCCGGAATCCAGGCTGGTGATTCCCCCGGGATTCCGGCCTTCGCCGGAATGACGCTCAAATTGGAGTCTCCTAGCTAACCCAACTGCATTTGCGCGACAATTGACTAATTAATCATATAGTGCCACTATCGTCGGCACCTTCTTGTAATGATTGATTATT
>JBAYTM010000275.1:0-4159 GCA_041675685.1 Thiohalobacteraceae bacterium | reverse complement strand
GTAGTGCGCGGCGCTGAGCCCTATCGCGACCATGGCCGTGGAGTGTCGCTGCGATCGTGAGAAGCGGCGCTTCGGCATCACACCCCAGGCCAGCATCAGCCGACGCAACACCTGTTCGTTGATCTTCGGTGTCTTACCCGTTTGCGCGTGCCATTGGTGGCTGACCTCGCGAACCACGTCGGCGAGCCGGGTGGCATTGAGCAGGCGGCAGGACGCCTGGTCGTATGCCGCGTCGCGCAGGATCAGATAGGTTGGTGGCTCGTCGGCGGCAAAGTTCGCGACGAACAAACCATTTGGGTTCTTGGTCTCCGTGAGCCGGTCCAGGCTGGCATGCCGCGACCACTCGCGCAGCCAGGCATAGATCTGCTCGACTTCGCCTTGCCGCAGCCGGTAAGGGCAGGCCAAGGCCAGCAGCAGGATACCTTTGTAATTGTCTTCAATGGACGTGCCGGGACCGCTTCGATCGCCGGGCTCTTTCACCATGGTGCTGGCGAAGCCCTTGGCCTCGGCCTGTTGATAGAGCTGATGCACCTGCCGCCAGATCCCCGCGGGATAGGACGCATAGACCTGGTAGGCGCGCAGCAGGACTTCGCCGAGGTAACTGAGCGCCCGATGGGTCGAGGTCGTGGCCTGTTTCTGATCGCCCAACAGGCCGCCGCCGCTGTCTTCCACGATGATCCGATGGCCGGCCGCCATTTGCGTCATGAGCGCCTGTGATAGCTGCACGATCCGCCGCGCGCGTTCGGAAAGCGGGAAGGCCTGGCCGACGAAATGCGCCTTCATCGCGTCGCACAGCGTGCGGATCGGTGCGCCGAACGCCTCCAGCAAATGCAGACGCTGTTCCGCAGGAATGTCCCGGGCGTTGGTTTCGAGCAATGCGCCGAACAGCAGGCGGCTGCTTTCGCCGACGTTGGCGAGGGGCAATCCGGCGACCCAGTTCTCGACGGCGGTTGGTCGGGTATCAAAGGAATTCGAGGTTGGCTTTTTGCGGGCGGGCGTGCGCTGTTCCATGGCGGTTCCGTACAATGGTCTAGTCGGCGTGAATGCTCCCCTCTTTGGCGGCCAAGGCCGCGGTTCATTTAGAAACGTCGACCGGACAGTGTCGGTCGACTGCCAAGGGGGCCGCGTAGTCGATGCCGAATGGCGCTCATAACGGACTCTTGGCAGGCGCACCGGCCTCTTCGCGCACCAGCCGCGGCAGCAGATAACCGGGGAGCCGCGCGCGTAACGCGGCCATCAGCGCCTGCGCCCGGTCGTCGTTCACTTCGAAATGCGCCGCACCCTGTACCCGATCGAGCTGGTGCAGGTAGTACGGCAGCACACCTGCCTCGAACAACCGCTCGGACAGCGCGCAGAGCCGTTCCGCGTTATCGTTGACACCCTTCAACAGCACCGATTGATTGAGCACCGGGATGCCGGCCGCGCCGATTCGCGTCAGCGCGTCACGAACGTCGGCGTCGATCTCCTGGGCATGATTGCTATGGACTACCAGAACCGGCCGCAGGCGCGTGCCGTTCATCCAGCTCAGCAGCTCCGGCGTGACCCGCTCCGGGAGCACTACCGGGAGCCGGCTGTGTATGCGCAGGCGCTGCACATGCGGGATGTCGGCGAGCTCGGCGGCTATGGCGGCAAGGCGGTCGTCGCCCAGCGATAGCGGGTCGCCGCCGCTCAGAATGACCTCCCGGATGCTGGAGTCCGCTGCGATATAGGCCCGCGCCTGTTCCCACTGACGCCCCGCGGGGTTGGCCTCGGCGTAGGGGTAGTGACGGCGAAAGCAATACCGGCAGTGGATGCCGCAGGCCCCGGTCAGCGTCAGCAGAACCCGGCCCTGGTACTTGTGCAGCAGTCCCGGCGCGGCCATGGCCTCGGCCTCGCCGAGCGGGTCGGTGTGGTATCCGGTACCTGTCTGGAGTTCTTCCGCGACCGGCAATACCTGGAGCAGCAACGGGTCGCGACGGTCGCCCGGGCGCATGCGCGCGACAAAGCCGCGCGGCACCCGCAGGCCGAAGGGTGTGGTCGCCAGCGCGGCCGCCGGCTCGTCGGGCAAGCGCAACATGGCGAGCAGTTCGGCCGGGCGGCTGACCGCCATGGCGAGCTCGCGGCGCCAAGCGGGCGCGTGTTCCGTATCCCGCGATCGGGGTATGATAGGCGCCGTTTTGTTCATGTCGGGGACCTTGGCAACGGACAGGGCGGGAGCGGCATCGCAGTTTACACGCGAGTGAACCTGCATTTCGAGCGTCGCCCCGACCGACTCCGGCCGCCGAGGCCAACGCGGTCCGTCACCAGGAAACAGTCGGAATCAATCGATGGCAACCTACAGCACCAACGAATTCAGAAGCGGACTCAAACTCATGCTGGACGGCGATCCCTGCGCCATCATCGAGAACGAGTTCGTCAAGCCCGGCAAAGGCCAAGCCTTCAATCGGGTGAGATTGCGCAATCTCAAGACCGGCCGGGTCATCGAGCGCACCTTCAAGTCCGGCGAAAGCCTCGAGGGCGCCGATGTCGTCGATACGGATATGCAGTATCTGTATACCGACGGCGAGTTCTGGCATTTCATGGTGCCGGAGACCTTCGAGCAGTTTGCCGCGGATGCCGCGGCGGTCGGCGAAAACGCCAAGTGGCTCAAGGAACAGGATCTGTGCGTCATGACCCTGTACAACGGCGTCCCGCTTGCGGTTACGCCGCCCAATCACGTCATCCTCGCGGTGGTCGAAACCGATCCCGGTGTGCGCGGCGATACCTCCGGCGGAGGCGGCAAGCCTGCGACACTGGAGACTGGTGCAGTCGTGCGTGTTCCGCTGTTCATCAACATCGGCGATTTGCTCAAGGTCGATACGCGAAGCGGCGAATACGTCTCGCGTGCAAAGGAATAAAGACTCTTCCGCCCCGGCGCCGGTACGCGCCATGGATGACTGGCGTCCCTCGGCCGCGCTGGACGGGTTGCGGCTGCGTGCGCAGCTGCTGACGCGCGTGCGGCGGTTCTTCGCGGCGCGCGGCGTGCTCGAGGTCGAGACGCCGATGCTTTCCGTGGCGGCCACGCCGGCGCCCCACCTCGACAGCTTCGCAGTCGCCTACCGCGGCCCGCATGCGCCGCCTTCCGGGCGGTTATATCTGCACACTTCGCCGGAATTCCCCATGAAGCGCCTGCTGGCCGCCGGTAGCGGCAGCATCTATCAGCTCTGCCGTGTGTTCCGCGACGGCGAGGCCGGCGCGCGTCATAATCCGGAATTCACCCTGCTGGAATGGTACCGCGTCGGTTTGGATCTGTTGCACATGATGGACGAGGTCGAAACTCTGCTGCGCGCCGTGCTGGCCGGGCTACGCGAGCTGCCCCAGGCCGAGCACCGCAGCTATCGCGACCTGTTCCGGGCGTACGCCGGGGTGGACGGGCTCGCGGCCGGCGTGGCCGAGCTGCGCGCCTGCCTGGAGCGGCACGGCCACCATCCGCCGCCCGGTATGCCCGCCGACGATCCCGATCCCTGGCGCGACCTGCTGCTCACCCACGTCATCGAGCCGCAGCTGCGCGGCCTGGTGTTCGTCACCGGCTATCCGGCCAGCCAGGCGTCGCTGGCGCGCATCGAGGCCGGCGATCCGCCGGTGGCCGCACGTTTCGAGTGCTATCTCGACGGCATCGAACTCGCCAACGGCTACCACGAGCTCGGCGACGCGGCCGAGCAGCGCCGGCGCTTCGAGCGGGAGAACGCGACGCGCGCCGCCGCGGGCCGGCCGACGCTGCCGCTGGACGAGCGCCTGCTCGCGGCGCTGGAGACGGGGCTGCCGGACTGCAGCGGTGTCGCGCTGGGTTTCGACCGGCTGGTCATGCACGCCGTCGGCACGGAGCGCATCGACGCGGTGCTGGCGTTCGGGATCGAACGCGCCTGAACGAAAACGGGGCCGTCCTGAGTGGGACGGCCCCGTGTGACGGCGACGGACGGGAGCCCGCCTGCTTCAGTCGAAGACCTCCTCGTTCGCCGGCAACCCCGGATCGCGGGACCATTCGTTCCACGAACCGAAATAGTTCCGTACCCGCTCGAAGCCGGCCTCCTTGAGCGCGACATAGGTGTTGGACGCGCGCGCGCCCTTGAAGCAGTAGATGATGATGTCGTCCTCGGGATAGAGGCCGTACTCGGCGCATAACGCGCGGATCTTGTCGGGC
>JBAYTM010000274.1:0-4175 GCA_041675685.1 Thiohalobacteraceae bacterium | reverse complement strand
TCCGATCTCCGGCGGGACGACCCGCCACAGCTCGACAAGAATCGGGTGAGACCATGTTCAACAAAGTCCTGATCGCCAACCGCGGCGCCATCGCCTGCCGCATCCTGCGCACGCTGCGCCAACTGGGCACCGGCGGCGTGGCCGTCTACTCCGAAGCGGACGCCGCCAGTCGCCACATCATCGAAGCCGACGAAGCCCACAGTCTGGGTGAAGGCGCTGCCGCCGGCACCTATCTGGCAGTGGACAAGATCCTCGCCATCGCCCGCGAAACCGGTGCCGGCGCCATCCACCCCGGCTACGGTTTCCTGTCGGAAAACGCCGCCTTCGCCGAACGCTGCGAAGCCGCCGGCATCGCCTTCATCGGCCCCACGCCGGAGCAGCTGCGCGTCTTCGGCCTCAAGCACACCGCACGCGCGCTGGCCAAGGCGCACGGCGTGCCGATGCTCGAAGGCACCGAGCTGCTTGACTCGGTGGACGACGCCCTCGCCGCGGCCGACACCGTGGGCTACCCGGTGATGCTCAAGAGCACTGCCGGCGGTGGCGGCATCGGCATGCGCGTGTGTCGCAGCGCCGACGAACTCGCACAACAGTTCGAAGCGGTGCGTCGTCTGGGCGAGAACAACTTCTCCGACTCGGGCGTGTTCATCGAGAAGTACATCCAGCGCGCGCGCCACCTCGAAGTGCAGGTGTTCGGCGACGGCGCGGGCGAGGTCATTGCGCTCGGCGTGCGTGACTGCTCGGTGCAGCGACGCAACCAGAAGGTGCTCGAGGAGACCCCGGCGCCGAACCTGCCCGCGGGCATGGCCGAAGCCCTGTGCGAGGCTGCGGTCCGCCTGGGCCGCGCGGTGAACTACCGCTCCGCCGGCACGGTCGAGTTCGTCTATGACAGCGCGGCGGGCGCCTTCTATTTCCTCGAAGTGAATACCCGCCTGCAGGTCGAGCACGGCGTCACCGAACAGGTGTGGGGCGTGGATCTGGTCGAGTGGATGGTGAAGCTGGCCGCGGGCGAGATGCCGCCGCTCGCCACGCTCGCCGCCACCCTCAAGCCGCAGGGCCACGCCATCCAGGCCCGCCTCTACGCGGAAGATCCCGGCCGCGACTTTCAGCCCTGCCCCGGCCTGCTGACCTCGGTCAGCTTCCCCGCGGCGGACGGGCGCGCGCTGCGCATCGACACCTGGGTCGAGGCTGGCTGCGAGATTCCGCCCTATTTCGACCCGATGATCGCCAAGCTGATTGCCCACGCGCCGGACCGTGACGCGGCGATTGCCGGCCTCGATGCGGCGCTGGCCGGCAGTCGCCTGTATGGCGTGGAAACCAACCGCGACTACCTGCGCCAGATTCTCGCCGACAAGCCGTTCGCCAGCGGCGAAGCGTGGACACGCTGCCTTGAGGGCCTGCGCTACCGCAGCCACAGCATGGAGTTCATCACCGCCGGCACCCAGACCACGGTGCAGGACTGGCCCGCCCGGCTCGGCTACTGGGCTGTCGGCGTGCCGCCCTCGGGGCCGATGGACGACCGCGCGCTGCGCCTCGGCAACAGCCTGCTGGGCAATGCACAGGGCGCGGCCGGACTTGAGATCACCATGAGCGGCCCCATCATCCGCTTCAACTGCGATGCGGTGGTCGCTGTCACCGGCGCCGACATTCCGCTCAGCCTCGACGACAGCCCGCAGCCGATGAACACCGCGATCTTCGTCCCCGCCGGCGGCCGGCTGGTGTTCGGCACCATCGCCGGGGCGGGTGCGCGCAGCTATCTGTGCGTGCGCGGTGGCGTCGATGTGCCCGATTATCTCGGCAGCAAGAGCACCTTCACCCTTGGCCAGTTCGGCGGCCATGGCGGACGCGCGCTTCGTGGTGGCGACGTGCTGCACCTGTTCCCGCTCGCCGATGCCGTGGCCGGCGCCAGCCTGCCCGCCGCACTCACCCCGCCGCTGCCGTCCGCACGCGAACTGCGCGTCATCTATGGTCCGCACGGCGCGCCAGAGTATTTCCGCGCGGCCTACATCGAGCGCTTCTTCGCCACCGACTGGGAGGTGCACTTCAACTCCAGCCGCACCGGGGTGCGCCTGATCGGCCCCAAACCGGACTGGGCGCGCGACAGCGGCGGCGAAGCGGGCCTGCACCCGTCCAACATCCACGACAACCCGTATGCGGTCGGCGCGGTCGACTTCACCGGCGACATGCCAGTCATCCTCGGCCCCGATGGCCCCAGCCTGGGCGGCTTCGTCTGCCCCGTGACCGTCATCGAAGCCGACCTGTGGCAACTCGGCCAGCTGAAAGCCGGCGACAAGGTGCGCTTCATCCCGGTCAGCCTGGCAACGGCGCGCGCACTGGCGCAGGCACGCGACACCGAAGCCGCGGGCCTCACGCTGGCCTGCCCGGCCAGCTCGGATGCGATCGCGCTGGCCTCGCCCATCGTGCTCGACATCGGCAGCGACGACACCCGCCTGGTCGCGCGCGTGTCGGGCGACACCCATGTGCTGCTCGAGGTCGGCCCGCCCGAACTCGACCTCGTGCTGCGCTTTCGCGCCCATGCGCTGATGCAGGCCATCGAGGCGACAGCACTCGACGGCCTCGTCGATCTGACCCCGGGCATCCGCTCGCTGCAGCTCCACTACCGCCCGGAGACCCTGCCGCTCGCGACCCTGCTCAAGCGCGTGACGGCACTGTGGACCGCGGTGTGCGAGCGCGACGATCTCGAAGTGCCGTCGCGTGTCGTGCATCTGCCGCTGTCCTGGGACGACCCCGCCTGCCAGCTGGCGATCCAGAAGTACATGACCACGGTGCGCAAGGATGCGCCGTGGTGCCCGAGCAACCTCGAGTTCATCCGCCGTATCAACGACCTGCCCAATCTTGAAGCCGTACAGCGCACCGTGTTCGAGGCCAGCTACCTGGTGATGGGCCTGGGCGACGTGTATCTGGGCGCACCGGTGGCCACGCCGCTCGACCCGCGCCATCGCCTGGTCACCACCAAGTACAACCCTGCGCGCACCTGGACTGCGGAGAACTCGGTGGGCATCGGCGGCGCCTACATGTGCATCTACGGCATGGAAGGCCCCGGCGGCTACCAGTTCGTCGGCCGCACGCTGCAGATGTGGAATCGCTACCGCGCGGTCGATGCCTTTGACGGCAAGCCCTGGTTGCTGCGCTTCTTCGATCAGGTGCGCTTCTTCCCGGTCGCCGCCGACGAACTGCTGCGCATCCGCCGCGACTTCCCGCTTGGGCGCTACCCGGTGCAGATCGAGCACACCACGCTGAAGCTGGCCGACTACCAGGCATTCCTCGCGCGCGAAGCCGAGGGCATCGCCGACTTCCGCCGCCAGCAGCGCGCCGCCTTCGATGCCGAGCGCGAACGCTGGATTGCGACCGGTCAGGCCCATTTCGACGCAGAGGAGGTCGCGCCCGACATCGGCGAGGACGCGCCGCTGGGCGCAGGCGAACATGCAATCGAAAGCCATATCGCCGGCAACCTGTGGCAGGTGAAGGTCGCGGCCGGCGAGCGCGTGTCCGAGGGCGACACCCTGGTCATTCTCGAATCGATGAAGATGGAAATCCCGCTCACCGCTCCGCGCGACGGCATCGTCAAGGAGATCCGGGTGCAGCCCGGCTCGCCGGTGCGCGCCGGCCAGCGTGTCCTGATCCTGGAGGAAGCATGAACACCCTGTTGCCCAAACATCCGCATGACCTGCGCATCGATGCGCTGCAGGCGGACTACCGCGACGGCAGCCTCACGCCGTCGTGCTCGGCAAGACCAATCTCGACCCGTTCGAGACTGGTCTCAACGGTACCCGCTCGCCCTATGGCACCTGCCGCAGCTTCGTGCTGCCCGGCTATCCGTCGGGCGAATTGAGTGCCGGCTCCTCGCGGCTGATGGCGCCGACCTCAGTGCCCGACGCGCGTGACAGCCACAGCCGCAGCGACCCGTCGTGGAACCGGGCCTGTCCTGGGGCCTGACACTCTTCGGCCGCGCAGCACGACCGCCTGCGCGTTGTCGTCTGCGGCGCACAGTTGCTGAAACACACGGTCAGCAACCCGTACTACAAGCGCTATTGACGGGCGGCCCACCATTCCGACCCGGCATGGTGCGGGTTACGCAAGAGGATGCCGCCATCGAAGTCGGGGAGCTTCCTGCTACCGAACTGGGCACTTTTGTGGCGGGCATCCACCCCCGGGCG
>JBAYTM010000273.1:0-4177 GCA_041675685.1 Thiohalobacteraceae bacterium | reverse complement strand
AAGTGCACTCACTGATCGGGAGACTGCAGCACGGCGTCATTGCATCACGGTCGTCTACCGTCTATGCAAGCGACAGCACCAGGATGCTGATCTGGACGGTCAGCTGAAAAATCCCGGGCTTGGCGGCGCAGAAAAATCCGCGGGTGATCGAGCCCCGGACAAAGCAAGCGCGGCGCATCACGCGCGCCGTCAAGTATGCCTAAGTTTCGCGTGGACGAGCACGGTCCCCCAAACCGCCAAAATAATCAGCAGGTTAGACGCATCGCGGAGCTCGGGACGAGCACTTTAGCACTTCGCGCCGAAACTTCTTTGGTCAAGAGTGGGGGCCAAAACTGCTAATCTTTTTAGCGCTTAGTGCAAAACCGCATTCACTAAGTACCTAAATCTTAGGAAGTTCGCATTTTCCCGAGGTTAGCATGTAGTGCAGTCGTCCAGTATTCGGCCTATCGCCGCACTGCGGTTTCCCCCGGAACACGAAGCTGGCCAACCCTGCAGGCGCCGAAGTCCCCGCGACGTTCGCGCAGACCAGGCGCGCATGGCCCGGCAACGCACATGCGGACTCGTCCCGCCCGCGGCATCGACTATTCCGGCCGCGCGCACCAAGCGATTGTCCTGGCAGATCACAGTCAGCAATCCGCTTGGTGCGATTATTTCTTCCGGTCTTTTTTCGCCATGCTTAGCTGGCCATTTGAGTCGTCCGGATAGCTCGCACGAACGCTCGTGCGACTGCGGTCGTTCGCTGCAACACAACGCCGACTGACCGCGTAGCAGCACATATGGACGTCGGGATTGCCGGTCTCCAGCGTTGTGCCGCCGTTCGCTGCGCAGTAGTCGCGTGGCGAGTTTACCGCCTCGCCACTCGCACCGCTGGTCCATAGCAGCGCGGTCAGCGCGGTGCCTATGATGACTTTCCAATAGATTTCTGTATTCATGTCGCACCTTCCCTGTCGTTCGCGTCACTGCCTGGTGACGACCACTTCCAGATACTCGCTCGGCACGACCAGCGAATCCACCCCGCCGATGTTCAGGCGTTCGAGCAGCGCGGTGATCTCGTCGGTAAGGCCTTTCTGGCGATCCACATCGAGCGCGGCATAGGCCTTGTACATCGGTCCGTAGAAGGTGCGGAACACCTCGAGCCAGTGGGCGGGCGAGCGATAGCGAAAGACGAAATCACGCCGGACACACTGGATGTCGGTCGCATTCGGCCCGAACAGTTCGACGATATGCGGCTCCGATCCCCACAGCATTGGCGACTGCAAGCCCGCGGGCGGTTGGAGGTAGCTCGCGATCACGCGAAACAATTGCCCGATGAAGCCTTGCGGCGTCCAGTTCGCCATGGCGATGCGGCCGCCGCTGCGGACCACCCGCAACAGCTCCCGTGCCGCTCTGTCGTGGTCGGGCGTGAACATGACGCCGAAGGTCGACAGCGCGACATCGAAGCTGCCATCGTCGAACGGCAATGCCTCGGCATCCGCGACCCGAAAAAGGATATCAAGTCCGTCGGCCTGCGCGCGTTGCGCGCCTTTCTGGAGCAATTCCGGTACGTAATCGGTCGAGGTGACCTGCGCGAACCGGCGCGCGGCCGCCAGGGTGGCGTTGCCGTTGCCCGCCGCGACGTCCAGCACCTGCTCGTCCGCGCGCACGTCGACGGCCTCCGCGAGCAGCTCGCCGACGATCTGGAGCCTTGAGCCGATAAATGCGTAGTCGCCGGCGGCCCAGGTGGCCTGTTGACGTTGCTTGATGGCATTGAAATCGACAGTTCCAGCGGCAAGGATCGATGCCATTGCCGATCCGTCCGGCGTTTCGATGTTCAGTTCCGATCTCATGTGCGTTCTCCCAAGGCTGATTGATGAACGGGCCGGCCCGCTACGGGCGTCGCATCATGCAAATTTCATCGACTTCGGTGCTCAGCTTGCGCGTGCCGGTGATCGTATTGTTCGCCGATTGCGTCGTTGACGCTTCACTGGGCGTCGGCCAAACTTGATCGGGCGTCTGGAATGAGGGAACAGTCGGTCGGACGCACGGGCCCTTCTTCACGTCATCCGCCGGGCGGTGTGCTTCGATGAGTCACGACGCGCTTTCCGATCTGTTACGCAGCGTGCGCGTGCGCGGGGCGGTGTTCTATTACGTGAGCTGCCGCGATCAGTGGTCCGCCGAGGCGCCGCCGGCGGCGGAGATCGCCGACGCGGTCATGCCCGGCTGCGAACACGTCATGGAGTACCACATGATCGCCAAAGGCAACGGCTGGGCTGCGGTCTCGGGGGAGTCGCCGGTAAAGCTCGTCGCCGGCGATGTCGTGATATTCCCGCAGGGCGACCGGCATGTCATGTCCAGCGCGCCCGGCGTTGAACCGCTGCGCAGGACGGCCGATTGGGTGTTCGCCACGCGGCAGACTCCGAAGCCGATAGCGATTTCCTACCATCACGGCGTCGTCGAAGCGGGTACGGAGACACCGGTCGAGGACGCCGACATGATCGCTGTGTGCGGGTTCCTCGGCTGCGATTTGCGGCCGTTCAACCCATTGATCGCGGCGTTGCCGCGACTGCTGCATCTGCCCGCTTCGCGCGCCGGCGCCTGGGTCGCGCGGGTGATCGATCAGGCGGTAGTCGAATCCAACGTGCGTCGCCCCGGCGGCGATGCCGTTCTGGAACGGCTCGCGGAAATGATGTTCGTCGACGCCGCACGCCGCTATCTCGACGCCCTGCCCGCGGATGCGACCGGCTGGCTGGCGGGCCTGCGCGACCGTTACGTCGGCAAGGCGGTCGAACTTATGCACGGCCGACCCGACCACAAATGGACGGTCGAGGAGCTGGCCCGCGAAGTCGGCCTGTCGCGTTCCGCGTTGCACGAGCGGTTTATGCAGTACCTCGCCCATCCACCGATGGAATATCTGGCCAGTTGGCGCATCCAGCTCGGTTCACGACTGCTGCGCGAATCGAACCGGACCGTCGCCACCATCGCACTCGATGTGGGCTACGACTCTGAAGCGGCATTCTCGCGCGCGTTCAAACGGACCGTGGGTACGCCCCCGGCGGCATGGCGACGCGCACAGGCGACTGGTTCCGGTGTGGATGTCATCGAAATAAATATTATATAAGTCAGTTAATAAGTAGATAAATCTGAATAATAAATTAGGTTTTGTCCGTTACGCCGTCGAGGCGTTCCCTCGTCGGTGACCGCCCGTAACTGCCAGTCTTCGCCCGGAGCACGCTATGTCTTTCGCCGACGAATTCCCGTTGGAAGCCGATGTCGTTTATCTGAATCACGCCGCCGTGTCGCCCTGGCCGGCACGGACCGCCGCCGCTGTTGCGGCCTTCGCGAATGAAAACGTCCACCGCGGGGCGCAATATTATCCGCGCTGGCTGGAGGTCGAGCAGCGCCTGCGCGAACGCCTGCAACGGCTGATCGGTGCGCGTTCCAGTGACGAGATCGCCCTGCTCAAGAGCACCTCCGAAGGCCTGTCGGTGATCGCGCAGGGGCTGGATTGGCAGCCTGGCGACAAGGTGGTGATCCCGAGCGGCGAGTTCCCGTCCAACCGGATCGTCTGGGAGGCGCTGGCGCGTTACGGTGTCGAAGTGCGGGCGATCGACCTGTACTCCGGTACCGATCCGGAACAGGCGTTGATCGCGGCGATCGACGAGCGGACGCGACTGGTATCGGTCAGCTCGGTGCAATTCGACACCGGCCTGCGGCTGGACCTGAAGCGCATCGGACTCGCGTGCGAATCCGCCGGCAGCCTGTTCTGTGTGGATGCGATCCAAAGCCTCGGTGCAATACCGCTCGACGTTCGAAATATTCGTGCGGACTTCGTGGTCGCCGATGGACACAAGTGGCTGCTTGGCCCGGAAGGCCTGGCGTTGTTCTATTGTCGGCGCGAGCTGTTCGATAGGTTGCGCCTGCACCAGTTCGGCTGGCATATGATCGAGCATCTGTACGACTTCGAACGCCGCGACTGGCAGCCGGCGGCCAGCGCACGCAGGTTCGAATGCGGCAGCCCGAATATGCTCGGAATCCACGTCTTGGATGCAAGTCTCAGTCTGTTGGAAGAGTTGGGGATCGACGCCATCGCCGCACGCGTGCTCGACAATACCGGTTACCTGTTCGGGCGCCTGGCCGAGCGTACCGCAGCGTATCGGATCGTCACGCCCGCGCAATCCGATCGCCACGCCGGCATCTT
>JBAYTM010000272.1:0-4199 GCA_041675685.1 Thiohalobacteraceae bacterium | reverse complement strand
GCCGCAAGCTGGCGAGCCTGTTCTCAAGCCGCCACCGCAGTACCTTTCTGCTGCAGGGTTGGCTGTTGTTGAGCGCGGATGTCGGCCGTGTGCTCGGCACGCTCCGGTTGGCCACCGAACCCGCGCCGGGAGATCAGGGGCCGGTTGCGGCGCGCGAGCGGTTGACCGCCCTGGATGGCTTGTTCCGCCGTCCACCGCCACCGGCGCGGTTGCGCAAGGCGCTGGCCGCGACCCTGGCGAGTCAATTCAACCTGCGCGCCGCATCCTCGACCAAGACGATCTACGCGCAGCTGCATGGAGCGTCGCCACCGCCTTGGGCCGCGCTCGCGTACGCGCCGCGTATCCCGACCGCGACCTTGCATTGGCGCACCCAGGCAACGCGTATGACGGAAGTGGCCGAGACCCTGGGGCATACGCCGGGCGGCCTGCTGCGGGCACGGCTGCGCTGGGACCCGCTGCAGCGCGCGCCCGCCTGGCTGGAGCTGGGCGGCAATGTGAGCGTGCAGCCGCCCGATCTGTTTGCGCGATTGGGGGCGGCGCTGGTCGGCGTGAACAAGACGGCGCTCGCCGAGCGGCTGGACCTGCTGTGTAATCAGATGAAGGCGCGCTTGATAGGCTTCAGCCGGGAAGATCTGCTGGATTTGCTGGAGAGCGCCTGGGAGCGGCCCGAGCAGCAGCGGAATTTCGGGCTCAGCACGGCGCAATCGAACCGTCTGATGCTGGTGAATCTGTCCGGCTCGGCGACGGACACAACCACCGCGATACGCCGCAGCGATACCATGCTGGTGCCGTACTGCGCGCGTCCGCCGGCGTGCCGTGAGAAGCCTCTCGACGCATGCAGCACCTGCCATGATTGCGAGGTCGGCAGCGCCTGCCGGACGGCCAACGAACAGGGGTTGGGCATCCGCGAGATGACCCGCTATGCCGACCTGGCCCGGCTGCTTGCGCAATTGCGCGCCGAAGGCTCGACCGGCATCGTCGGTATGACCTGTCAGACCTTCTTTATCAAACATCACGCGCTGTTCGCCGCGGCGGGCCTGCCGATGGTGCTGATCGACCTGGGCGGGACCACCTGCTATGAGTTGCAGCAGGAGAGCGCCGGCTACAGCGGTGCATTCCCCTATCAGACCCGGTTGGACGTCCAGGTGTTGCGGAAACTGGTGCAGGTGCGGCCTCCCGCCGAGCAAGCGCGTGCCGCGCTCGGC
Source organism: Thiohalobacteraceae bacterium (assembly GCA_041675685.1). Lineage (GTDB taxonomy): Bacteria > Pseudomonadota > Gammaproteobacteria > Thiohalobacterales > Thiohalobacteraceae > JAHJQQ01. The sequence continues at coordinate 2,994 of JBAYTM010000272.1, read as the reverse complement.
TGAATCGCCAACGCGCCACCCGTTATAGCAGGAAGAGCGTCGCCAATCCCAGGAACGTCAGGAAACCCACTACGTCAGTCACCGTGGTGGTCAGGATCGAGCCGGCCAGCACCGGATCTATGCCGAAGCGTTGCAGCACCATGGGGATACTGAAGCCGGCGAGGGCGGCGCAGACCAGATTGATGACCATTGCGGCAGCAATGACCAGGCCAATGTCGACACGGCCAAACCAGAGGACAGTGATCGTAGCGACGACCGTCGCCCAGAGCAGGCCGTTGAGGCTGCCGACGGCGAGTTCCCTGAACATCAGCCAGCGCGCGTTGGATTTGCCGATCTTGCCTAACGCGACGCCGCGGATCACCAGCGTGAGCGTCTGCATGCCGACGTTGCCGCCTATGCTGGCCACGATCGGCATCAGCACAGCGAGCGCAACGATCTGTTCGAGGGTCCCCTGAAATCGGCCGATCACTCCGGCCGTAACGAAGGCGGTGACCAAGTTGACACCCAGCCACTGGGCGCGTCGCCAGGAGCTGCGCACCACCGAGGCGAAGATGTCCTCCTCCTCATCCAGACCTGCCATGCTCATGATCGAGTGATCCGCCTCGTCGCGAATGACGTCGACCACGTCGTCGATGGTGATGCGGCCGAGCAGTTTGCCGCTGCTGTCGACCACCGGGGCTGAAATCAAATCGCGATCCTGAAAGAGCTTGGCGACCTCGACGTCGGGGAGATCGGCGCGGATGCCCTCGATCTCGCGATCCATTACTTCGGCAACCGTCTTGTCGGGGTCGCTGGTCAGAAGGGTGGTCAGCGGCAATAGGCCGAGGTACTTGTCGTAGCGGTTGACCACCATCAGGCTGTCGGTGAGGTCCGGTATATTCCCGCGCAGGCGCAGGTAACGCAGGACGACGTCCAGCGACACGTCGGCGCGGACGGTCACCGTATCGACGTTCATCATGCCGCCGGCGGTGTCCTCGGGATAGGAGAGCACGGCCTCGAGGCGGTGACGGTTCTGCTGATCCATCGCCCGCAGCACTTCGTGGATCACCGCGCCCGGCAGATCGGCGAGCAGGTCGGCGAGGTCGTCGGTGTCCAGGCCTTCGGTCATGGCGACCAGTTCGCCCGGCTCCATTTCCTTGATCAGACCGGCGCGTACCTCGTCGTTGACGTGCAGCAGCGCCTCGCCGCGGTCATCGGCGTCGACCAGTTCCCAGAGAATGACGCGCGGCCCTTGCGGAAGGGACTCGAGTAAATCACCGATCTCGGCCGGGTGCAGGTTGTGCACCAGACGGCGCACATTACCCGCGGCACCGGACGCCAGCGCCGCGGACAGTACCTCCAGGCGATTCTGGGTGCTCGGCTTTTCGGAATCGGTCTCGGCCATGTGCCGCCCTCGGATGACATTGCAACAGGCAACAGCGAACAGGCGCAGTGTATCAGGCGGAAGGGGACGCTAGAAACCGTGGATTGTCAGCGCGGCGACGGCCGCTTGGTTTGCGCACAGCGAAGCCGGGTCGTAACGACTCCACGAACTACAGTGAACGCATTGTCGGCGGGGTCGAACGGGAGGCCCGGCGTGCCGGCTCAGATCTTCGCAATACGATCGAGCAACGCGGCGATGCGCGCCGGCTCGTATTCCAGCAGCAGTTCCTCGGTCAACGGCTTGAGCTTGCGCGTGTCGCTGCCGGTGATGATGTTTTTTACCTCGAGGAGCGTGGTCGGCTGCATGCTGAAGTCGCGCAGGCCCAGGCCCAGCAGCAGCCTGGTGTACCGCGGTTCGCCGGCCATCTCGCCGCACATGGATACCGGAATGCCGGCATCCGCGCCGGCCTCTATGACCCGATGGATGAGTTGCAGCACCGCGGGGTGCAGCGGGTCGTAGAGATAATTCACCTCGTCGTCGATACGGTCGATGGCCAGCGTGTACTGAATCAGATCGTTCGTGCCGATGGACAGAAAATCCAGATGCGCGGCGAAGAACCCCGCCGAGAGCGCCGCTGCCGGCACTTCGATCATGCCGCCGATCGGCATCTCGGGATCGAACGCCAGGCCGTCGCGTTGCAGATCGCGACGCGTTTCGGCGATCAGCTCCAAGACCTGCATCAGTTCCTGGCTGTTGGACAGCATCGGCACCATCAGCTTCACCGGTCCGAGCGCCGAGGCGCGCAGGATCGCCCGCAGTTGCGGACGGAACAGCGAGAGATTGCGCAGGCACAGGCGGATCGCGCGCAGTCCCAGTGCCGGGTTGGTGGTCATGCGGCCGCTGGTATGGCCGCTGTCGACCTCCTTGTCGGCGCCCAGATCCAGTGTGCGGATGGTCAGCGGCAGGCCGGTGAGCAGGCGGATCACTTCCGCGTAACGCGCCAGTTGCTCGGCCTCGCTCGGGGTGTCCTCGCGGTTCATGTACAGAAATTCGGTGCGGTACAGGCCAACGCCGTCCGCGCCGGCCGCGAGCACATCGGCGACATCGTCTGGAAGTTCTATATTGGCCTGCAATTGTGCGCTCTGGCCATCGTGCGTGATCGCCGGCTTGCCTTTGAGTTTTTGCAGTGCCCGTTGTTGGCGTGCGTCCCGTTCCGCCAGATCACGGTAATACTCTAGCGTACGTTCGTCGGCATCGGCGATCAGGATGCCGCGTTGACCGTCGACGATGATGAGTTCGTCGTCGCGCAGGAAGCGTCGCAGATGGCGCACGCCGACCAGCGCGGGGATGCGCAGGCTGCGGGCGATGATCGCCGTATGCGAGAGCGGGCCGCCGTATTCAGTGACGAAGGCGGCGATACCCTGATGCTGCATGAGCACGGTGTCGGCCGGCGTGAGCTCGTCGGCCAGCAGCACACTGCCGGCCAGACGTCCTTCAATGCCGTCGTCCGGGTCGTGGTGCTGGTTGACCAAGATGCGCTGAATGCGTGTGACGACATGGTCGATGTCGTCCTTGCGCGTGCGCAGGTAGGGATCGTCCATGGCCTCGAACACCTGCACCAGGGCGTCGCG
>JBAYTM010000271.1:0-4224 GCA_041675685.1 Thiohalobacteraceae bacterium | reverse complement strand
CGTCAGGGCTGGCACGACAAACTGGCGCGCACACGCGTCGTCGAGGACGACGACAGCGCGAAGACGCTCGAACAATTGAGCGCGGAGTCACGATGACACAACCCGCCTGGATCGCCGCCGCCGTCGAGACGGCCTGCAACAGCGCATTGGCGCTCGATCCGGAGACGCGCGCACGGCTCGGCGCACTGGCCGACAAGGTCATCGCTGTGGAACTGCTCGGCGTCGGCGTCCGGTTGTATTTTTTCCCCGACGCGCAGGGTGTCGCCGTGCTCGGCCAGTACGCGGACCAAGCGGACACCGAGCTGCGCGGCACGCCGCTGAATCTGCTGCGGCTGGTCCTGAGCGACCGGCCGGCCGACGAGCTGTTTGCCGGCGGCATCGAGCTGCGTGGCGACACCGCCACCGGCGAGACCTTCCAGGATATCCTGCGGGCATTGGACCTGGACTGGGAAGAACTGCTGGCGCGTTTGGCCGGCGACGACGTCGCGCATCAGGTCGGTCGTCTGGTACGTGCCTCGTCCGAGCAGACGCGGCACATGGGAAGAACCTTCGAGGCGAACCTGCGCGAATATCTGCAGGAAGAGGCCGGTCTGCTGGTGGACCGCCATACGCTCAACGCGTTTCTCGATGCCGTCGACGGCCTGCGCGGCGACGGCGACCGGCTCGAGGCGCGCATCCGCCGCCTGGAAACGGCGCTGGCCCAAAAGGACTGACGGCATGATCCGACCGTCCCTGTTGTGGCGGGTGCTGCACATCAATATCGTCCTGCTCCGCAACGGACTGGACGAAATCGTCTTCGCCACGCACCTGTTTCGGCCGGTGCGTTTTCTGTATTCCCTTTCACCCTGGAACTGGTTCGGACGCGAGCATCCACCGCGTGCCGTTCGGATTCGCCGGGCGCTGGAACAGCTCGGCCCGATCTTCGTCAAGTTCGGACAGATACTGTCCACCCGCCGCGACCTGTTGCCGGACGATATCGCCGAGGAACTCGCGCGCCTGCAGGACCGCGTACAACCCTTCCCGGGCGCCCAGGCGCGTCTGCTCGTCGAAAAGGCGTACGGCGTGCCGCTGGAGACCGTCTTTGCCTCGTTCGACGAGATGCCGCTGGCATCGGCGTCTATTGCGCAGGTGCACACCGCGCGTCTGCACGACGGCAAAGAGGTGGTCGTTAAGGTGGTGCGACCGCATATTCTGCGCATCATCCGCCGCGACCTGGCCTTGATGTACTACGTGGCCGGCCTCGCCGAACGCTACTGGCGCGAAGGTCGCCGCCTGCGCCCGGTCGAGGTCATCCGCGAATTCGAGACGACCCTGCTCGACGAGCTGGATCTGTTGCGCGAGGCCGCCAACGCCTCGCAGCTGCGCCGCAACTTCGCCGGCTCGGACATGCTCTACGTGCCCGAGGTGTATTGGCCGCAGTGCCGTCGCGATGCCATGGTCATGGAACGGATCAGCGGCACACCGATCAGCAATATTGCCGCGCTGCGCGAGCAGGGCATCGACCTCAAGCAACTGGCCGAACGCGGCGTGGAGATCTTCTTCACCCAGGTGTTCACGCACAACTTCTTTCACGCCGATATGCATCCCGGCAACATCTTCGTCGAGCCGGACGGGCGTTACCTCGCCGTGGACTTCGGGATCATGGGTACGTTGAGCCCGATGGACCAACGCTACCTGGCCGAAAATTTCCTTGCCTTCTTCCATCGCGACTATCGGCGCGTCGCGGAACTCCACGTCGAATCCGAATGGGTACCGGCAAACACGCGCGTGGACGAATTCGAATCGGCCATCCGCACCGTCTGTGAACCGATCTTCGAACGGCCATTGCGCGACATCTCGTTCGGCCATCTGTTGCTGCGGCTGTTCCAGACCGCGCGACGCTTCAACATGGAAGTGCAGCCGCAACTGGTGCTGCTGCAGAAAACGCTGCTCAACATCGAAGGGCTCGGGCGCCAGCTCTATCCCGATCTGGACCTCTGGCAGACCGCCAAGCCGTTCCTCGAACGCTGGATGAGCGAGCAGGTCGGCGCGCGCGCCTTCCTGCGCAACCTGCACGCCAGCGTGCCACTGTGGACGGAGAAGCTGCCGGAGATCCCGCAGCTGATGCATCAGGTCCTGGAGCAGGCCGCCAACGGCCGGTTGCGCGTGACCTGGACGTCCGAGGAGTTGCACAAGTTGCGCCGGGACCTGCGGGCCGCGAACCGCCGCAATGTTGCGGCCATACTCGGCGTCGGCGCCCTGATCGCCGCGGCGCTGATCTACGGGCTGGACGGGTTCGCCCCCCTGATGGTCGCGGGCGCGCCGCTGCTGACCTGGGTGTTCGGCGCAACGGCGGTGATCTTTTTCGCGGTGGCCCTCGGTCGAGACGAATAATCGCCGAGGCCGGTTGGCACACCGGACAGGTGCAAGGAACGGCGCGCGATACCGCCAGGCGGGGCCCTCAGGGCTTCACCAGCAGGGGCAGGCAGTGCGCCGCCCAGAACAGAATCGCCGCGCCCAGCGCGAGCCCGGACAGCAACATGAGTTCAGCTACCGGAAACAGTTCCGCGCCAATGCGCAGCAGCGCGGCCGCGTTCAACATCCAGAACGCGAACCACACCGGCGGTGCGGCGACGGCCGTCAGGCCGGCATGCACCCGGGCGATGCGCGCGACCATCGCCAGCGTCATCCCCAACGCGAAGCCTATGCCCAAGGCGTGCAGCGGCGCGCGCGCCAGCAGGTTGGGGCCGCCCAGAAAAAGTTGCAGGCTGCCCGCGGCGTACAGCAGCATGGCGACGACAAACCAGGCGAAGGCGACGTGGAACATCGTCAGCAGCCGCGCACGCAGGCAGCGTGCGAAGGCCCAGCAGCGCAGGTGATAGGCGGCGATCAGCGCCAGCGGCAGATCCACCAGCCAGAGCCACTGCCATTGTGCAGACAGTTCGAGCAGGCCGTGCAGCGCAATCAGCAGCAGCATGGCGTGCGGCCCGCCGCGCGGCTGCGCGACCGGATCGGTGCCGGCGACGCAGCTGGTGAGGAAGGGCAGCATCCGGTGGCTCATGGTCACCAGCACCGGCGTCAGGAATCCCCACAGACCGAGGGTACGCGCCACCGGCCACCAGTGCGCACGACCGTGCAGCGCGGCAACCGCGACCAGCAGACCGGCGAACCCCAGCAACAGCGCAATGCTCAGGTAGCGCTCATAGAGCCGGCCGTGGATACGTCCGCGGCGCTGCGTATCCCACAGGCAGAAAACGGCGAGCAGGTAACCGCACAGGAACACCAGCAGGCCTGCGAAGCGCAATGATTCCGACGCATAGATGCCGGTGCCGAACATCCATACACCGGCACCGAGCATCGCCGCGGCCGGCAGGAAGCCGGATCGCCGTACCGGCGGCGCGTTCAGCCAGCGCGGATAGGTCGTCATCAGAAAGCCGAAGACGAAAAACGGAAACAGGGTATAGAGCATGAGCAGGGCATGGACGTCGCCGGGCGACGCGCCCCGCGTCGCGAACGACTGAACGCCGGACAGGCGCCCGATCAGCTCGATGTTCCACGGGACCAGTACGACAATGAGCTGAATCGTACCGAACGCCAGCAGGATGCGATACGGCTCGGACGTGAACATCGACCAGCCGGTGCGCGCCTTCGCTGTGCTTTGTCCCACCGCGGTCGGCGCCCCTCAGTGGCTGTCGGGGCGCGGACGCCAGCCATCGAGGATCGTGGAGATCACCAGATCGGCCTGTTCCTCCAAAACGAAGCGGAACTCGGACAGTATCCAGCGAAACGCCAGGCCCTGGACTGCGGCGACCAACAGGCAGGCGGATTGTTGCGGATCGAGCTCGGCACGCAGCTCGCCGCGCGCTTGGCCCGCGATAATCTGAGCACGAAGAAAATCTAGAAAGAAACCGATCAACCCGTGCATGCGTTCACGCAACGCCGGGTCTTCGGACTGCAGCTCCTCGGAAAACAGCAACCGCGGGATCCCGGGTTGACGTTGGATAAACTTCAGATGGAAGCGGATGATGGTGCGCAACCGATCCAGCGGTGTCAGGTCGTGGAGGTTCTGGCCCTGCAACCCCGCCTGAAGTTGTTCCCGGACGTGGTCGATCAGCGCCAGGAGCACCTGGGTCTTGTTGCCGAAGTGCAGGAACAGCGTGGGATGCGCGATGCCGACGGCGCTCGCCAATTCGCGCGTGGTCAGCCGAGAGACGCTTTGGGTGCGCAACATTTCCAGCGCCGCGT
>JBAYTM010000270.1:0-4230 GCA_041675685.1 Thiohalobacteraceae bacterium | reverse complement strand
TGCCTCTTGCCTCTTGCCTCTTGCCTCTTGCCTCTTGCCTCTTGCCTCTTGCCTCTTGCCTCTTCTGAAAAAAACAAACCCGCCGGAAGGCGGGTTCGTCATAGGCCGAACAAGACGAATGTCACATACGGAAGCGCGTCATCAGGCCTTGAAGCTGTGACGACAGACGTGCCAGCTCCTCGGAAGCCGACGCGGTCTGCTGCGCGCCTGCGGCCGTCTGGTCGGCGACGTGGCGGATGTTGCTGACGTTGGAATTGATTTCGCCTGCCACGGCGCTCTGTTCTTCGGCCGCGCTGGCGATCTGCGTGTTCATGTCGTTGATCTGGGCTACCGAGCCGGCGATTTCCGCCAGCGATTCCGCCGCCTTCTCGACCTGGTCGGAGCTGTCCTTGGCCATGCCGCGCGCCTCGCTCATCACTTTGACCGCGTCGCCGGCGCCGACCTGCAGGCGCTCGATCATCTGCTGAATTTCCTGCGTGGACTGCTGCGTGCGGCTGGCCAGGGTGCGCACTTCATCGGCCACCACCGCAAAACCGCGGCCCTGCTCACCGGCGCGGGCCGCTTCGATCGCGGCGTTCAAAGCCAGCAGGTTGGTCTGTTCGGCAATGCCGCGGATCACGTCGAGCACCATACCGATGTTCTCGGATTCGTTTTCCAGCTTCTGGATCACACCAGAGGCGCGTTCCATTTCGTTGACCAGGTTATCGATGCCGCCAAGCGCTTCCGTCGCCACCAGCGCGCCGTTTTTCGCGTCCTTGTCGGCCTGCTGCGCAGACTGCGCGGCCAGCGCGGCGTTGTGCGCGACTTCCTGTACGGTCGCGGTCATCTCGTTCATGGCGGTGGCGACGTGCTCGATCTCGGATTGCTGATGCTGGACGCCTCGGCTGGCCTCGTCGGTCACTGCCGACATCTCTTCCGCGGCAGACGCCAGCTGCGTGGTCGCGCCGCTGATCTCGGTGATGATGTTGCGGAGATTGCCCCGCATCTGGTTGAAGCTGGCAACGATCTCCCCGATCAGGTCGTTGCTGACGACATCGCAGGCCACATTGAGGTCATTGCGACTGATGGCGTTGGCCGCATCGGAGATGGTCTTCAGCTTACGTAGCAACACGGCACTTATGAGCCAGTAGTTGGCCACGCCCAGCACCGGACTGAGCACCAGTACGACCAAGCTCCAGACCAGCACGCTTGGACCCCAACCGGCAATGAGGTCGGCCACACTGGGCAGCAAGGCGCCCACCACCACCCAGAAGCCGATCGAAGCTATTAACAGGTTGCGAAGAATGCTCGGTTTCATGCGTTCACCTAAGACGTTGGACGTCGGTAAGCCCGTCCCACCGGGGAAACTGGGTTGTCGTTATTGCTTGGTACCGCCCCTGGCGCCCATGTGTCGAAATCCCGGCATCCCGCCCGTTCGAACCAGACAAAGCAAGACCTGTACCAAGTTCGTGCATGTCACCCCAGCCGCGCGCGCAGCGCATCGAGGCCATCGCTCACGTCGGCCAGGTCTTCCAAAACTTTTTGGAGCGCGGCGCCCCGGGTCCCGCGCACGGACAGCATGCCGTGAATGGACTGCACCGCAGCGTGCTGCTGCTCGGCGGCACTGGCGATCTGCGTCGTCATGCCATCGATGTCGGACACGGCGCCGCCGATCTCGGCCAGCGAGACGCAGGCATTTTCGATGAGTTCCTCGACCACGCCCGCCTGACTGGTCCCTTCGCGCATCACTTCGACCGCGCCCTGTGCCTCGGCTTGCAGGCGCTCGATCATCTTCTGGATCTCGCGCGTGGAACCCTGGGTCCGGCTGGCGAGGGTGCGGACTTCGTCCGCGACGACGGCAAAACCGCGCCCCTGTTCGCCGGCACGTGCCGCCTCGATTGCCGCATTGAGCGCCAACAGATTGGTCTGTTCGGCAATGCCGCGGATGACGTCTAATACCGCGCCGATGCTCTGTGTCTCTTTGCCCAGCCGGGTCACTGCCTCGCTGGCGCGGCCGATCTGGTCGCCGAGACTGGACATGGCGCCCATGGCCTCGGTCATGGTGACCTTGCCGGTATCGGACTCCTTGGCCGCCTGGTGGGTCGAGTCCGCGGCGGCAACGGCGCTATGTGCGACTTCCTGAACGGCCTGCACCAGTTCCCGGACGGCGGTCTCCGCTTCGGCCGTGCCGGTGGCGGTGGATTCGAGCGCTGTGCGGCAGTCGTCCGCGACAATCCGTAGTTGCCCGGCGAAGTCACCGACCACCGGCACGGCGGAGGTCAGCGCTTGGCGCTGTCCGTTCAGCGCCGCCGCGACGCCGGCAAGTCCCTCGATTACGACGCTCGGCGCCTGGCCCGGCTTTAACCGGACATCGGTTTCACCCTTCGCCAGTCGCTGGAGCGCATCCGCCAGCACCTGTTGCTGCCCCAACACCCGGCCCATAAGCCACCAGCCTGCGGCGGCCAGCACAGCGACTGCGGCCAGCGCGATGCCCGGCGCGAAACCCTGGAGCAGGCCCATGAAGGCGGCGTCCATCAGACCCACCACAACCAACAATCCCGCCACTGTCGCGCCGGTCAGGGCCAGTCTGGAACTCAGCATTGCCATTTGATTAGGTCTCCGACCCATATATCGCGCGGTATCGCGTTGATGCCCGTCACGCTTCTCTCAGCGTCGGTAGCGACGCAAATGGCGCAAAACTTTAAGCGCATACCACGCCTTCGTATCGATGCTGGCGTGATAAAAGTCGCGGGCGGCGAAGTTTTCCCTGGCCCTGAAATGCAGAGGCCCCGGTGAACCGGGGCCTCCAATGACGAACTAACGGGCTAACGAATCAAGAGTTGCCGCCGACCGCCGTCGTCAGCGCCTTGCGGATCGCTTCGGGGCTGGCCATCAGCTTCATGAAGCTGTTCGCGCCCATCATCTTCAGATCCGGGTAATGCATGGCCATGCGGAATCGCATATGCATGGCGACCACCCGATTGCCCGTGACCATGACCTCGTAGGGCAGATAGGGGGTTCCCTTCAGTTCCCCGAAGTCCACCACGCCCATTTGGAACGCGTCGTCCATGTATTGGTCACCGTCAGGACCGGCTGTCATGGAGACGCCGAAGATGGTTTCCTCCTTGCCCGGGACATCGAGACGGTAGATCTGGCGTACGCCAACGTTGTTGGAGGCGAGGTTTTTCTCGACCGCCGCAACGGCTTCGGCGTGGCTGCCGTAACTGGCCAGCTCGTACTGGTCGGGGAAGTACTCCATACCGAAGGTGTAGTGGTAGCGGGCCAGCTTGCGTTCGGTCAGACCTTTCTCCGACCCGAACTCCTGCTCCTTGCCAAGCGCGTTGGCGAGCGCGTCGGCGGTCTTGGCCAGGTCGCTTTTCAGGCGATAGGCGTTGGCCATATAGACCGGGTTCACATAGCTGACCTGCAACTCGTCACCCACCTGGGTCACGGCGGCGCGTTGAGCCATGGCATAGCCGCCGTATTCCGATTTTGCGGCAACCGATTTCAAGGCGTCGTTGGTGAAGATGATAATCTGCGCACCGTCGTATGGCTGGTAGTCGGCGACGATGTTGAATCCCGCCCCCTTCAAGGCATTCTTGACCTCAGTCACCTTCGCGCCCATATCGCCGGGACCGCGCGACGCCAGGACGAATGGCTTATAGACATCGGCCGCCTGGACGCTGGCCGCCAACGGCAGCAGCGTCAGTGCCGCCGTGAACAACCCGGCGAAGATCTTCGTTACTTTGGACATTAGTGCCTCCTATCCCAAATTCTTTGGTTGTTGGTATGCCGCGGCGATTCTAGAGTAAAGCGGCACAGCCCGCGACAGATTAAATGGCGAAAAAAAAGGGCCATGTCAACCATGGCCCTTGATGTGTTGCTTTGGACGTGTCGCCCTCGTCTGCAGTCGCGTTTAGAACGTCACGCCATAACTGACTTCGACCGCGTTCTGCGACATGCCGATATCGGCGGTGTACGACTGAGGACCAAAGCCCGCGGCTTCGGTGATCGGGTTGGTATAAGTATGCGACTGGTCCTCGCGGAACGCATGCATATACGCGAACGAAATCTCGCTACTGGCGTTCGGGCTATAGGTGAAACCGACCGAGGCATGTTTCTTCACGACACCGGGAGCGAGGATATTGAACAGGTTGTCCTTGCTATCGATCGGATTTTCGCCATAGTTGAAGCCGGCACGGAAGGTCCACTGGCTGTTGTAGACGTGCTCTACACCGAGCTTATAGATCA
>JBAYTM010000269.1:0-4230 GCA_041675685.1 Thiohalobacteraceae bacterium | reverse complement strand
GGTCACCGTTTGGATATGCCAGCGCCATCGGCCGGCTGCCTAGGTTTTTCTCCAGCCAGTCGGCGGAACCCTCCAGTTCTTCGAAAAGCTCCCGCTGATCGAGACGGGTAAAGACGCGATGCGACCGACCATGCGATTGAAAGCTGATTCCATATTGCTGCATCTCGCGCATTTGCGCGACGCTCAGATAGGCATCAACGCCATAGTCCTCGCAACGGTCGGACAATGCCGCTTCCAACTGCGCGATCATGTCGTCGATTTCTGCATAGGATTTCGTTTTTATGTCGCGGATTGCCGACTTGATTGCTTCGACACGCTGATCCTCCGCCATGACAGGCAGCTGCGACCAACCGTAATCGCGCAACAAGCCAGAGGCTACCTCAGGCGACTCCCGACAGAGTCGATGCAGAATATGCCCCAGGCGCTCCTGCCAGAACAAGGCTCCGGTACCGATGTAATCGGTCGGTACAAAGATGACCGCCGAGGCTCCGTGGCGCCTCAGGATTGGAAAGGCGAAATCGTGGTTATCCTGCCACGCGTCGTCGAAGGTGATCAGGCAATGCGGCCGGCCGGAGAATTGGCCACTTTGCAATTTTCCGGAGAACTCGGCCAGATCCACACAGGAGAAATACCGTTTCAGCGTCGCGAGATGACGATCGAACAGCTCCGGGGTGACGATAATCGCATCGTGGGAGAAGCTTTGCCGTCGCAGCGACCGTGGAAGCACTCTGTGATAAGTGACGACAATGGCGCGATGTCGCAGCTTGCGCCGTAATAGCAAGCCGACCAGACCGGTTCTGTACAACAGACTGGCGACAAGGTTCTTGAGTAGCTCTCTCAGCATGTGTCTCGGCCGGGTCGGAGCGTCCTGTGGAGAGCGCCTGCGAGACGTTCGATGTCGACATCGCGCAGGTAGGCGAGTGTAGGCAAAGTCAGGACCCGTTGCGCGACTGCGCGGGCGCCTTCACAGGCACCTGCGCCGACCGTCACATGCCCGGCTATCTCTTCGAGATCGCAAAGCGCCTGTGGGAACGAAGCAGTAGCGCCTATGCCGTTGCGATTAAGTTCCCTTACCAGAAGATCGCGTTGCGCGGTATTTTCGGCGAGGCAAGGAAACCTGAGGTAAACAGGGCTGCTTTCCGCGACCGGCATAACGGCCGTGAGCTGCGGGGTATCCTTCAAAACGGCCGATATCCGTTTCGCCGCCGCAATGCGTTGGGCACTAATGTCGTCGATCACCTTGAACAGTCGGTTGACCAAGGCGGTCGCCACACGGCCCAACCGATGCATCGGAATATCGGTGGTATATACCGTCTTTCCCAGCCCGAGTGCCGGGATGCTTGCGGGGATCCAGTAAAGCTCTGGGCGCAGCAGCAGCGCGTAAGCCGCCAGTTTGAAGAAGCCTGCCGTGGCTGTCGTCGCCGCTTCGCGCGGCAAGCTACGGATCATCTCTCGCAACGCGGCAGCAATGCCATCGTCGCGTGTGACGATGGCGCCGCCCTGCAGGCAGGTGATGTTCTTGCCCTTGTCGAAACTGTACAGCCCGACGTCGCCGAAGGTGCCGGCATAGCGTCCTTGCAAGGTGGCATGCATCGACTGCGCAGCGTCATCGATCATATAGACGCCCTGTGCGGCGGCCAACCGCTCCAGGTAGTCCAGTTCGTTCGGCAGCCCATACAGATTTGCGGAGACGACCGCCAGAACCCTGGAAAAGTCGCTGGCCTCCAGCCGGTCGCGCCGGTATGACAGGGTCGCCGGATCGATGTCCAGGATCCGGAGTTCCAGGCCGGCCAGAATGGCCGCGGCCGCCACCGAATAGCAGGTATAGCCAGGCACGATAATCTGGTTGCGTCGTGGGTCGTTCCGCAGCCGAACCAGGGCACGCAGGATGAGCGTCAGGGCGGCGCGCCCCGAAGACAGGGTCATGCAATGCCGGACGCCGTAGCGGGAGCAAATCGCCTCGGTGAGGGCCCTGTCGGCATCCCGGCCCAGAAGTCCATCGACGCCTGCGCCCAGCAGCGTGGCGGCGCCGATCGGCGTTCCGGCGGGAGCGATATGGCGTGGCAGTACCATGCTCAGGGGATCGACCGCGCCAGCCCGGGGCCGAGGAGCTGCGTGACCCGTAGCGGCAGCCGCTGCCACGCGGCAATCGCCAACTTGAACTTCGGGTTGTTCACGTTGAGCTGCGGGATCTCTTGGGACTTGTTCAGAAGGTATTGCCAATACAATTGCTGCGCCTCGGCATTCCACTTCTTCTTGAATTGTTCTGCGTTGCTGTCGACGCTCGATCGGCCCAGATGGAAGTGCCGGTAACCGCTCTCGCAGGCGTGTTTGATCATCTCCCAGTAGAGGACGTAGTTCGGCTGTAGTTTTTGATATTCCGGCGCCGTCCCCGCCCACATGCCTTCAACCGTGTCCTGAAAATATCCATTGAACGCGGTCGCGATCGGCGTGCCCTCGTGCAGGGCCAGGAAAATCCGCGTCTGTTCCGGAAACTGTCGCAGAATGTCCGCGAAGTAGCCTTTGGCGTAGATCGGGGTACCCAGGCGGCGCCAGCTTTGCGACAGCAGGTCGTAAAACGCGTCCAGGAGCTCACGCCCGCCCTGTTGAACTTCGATCGCGTTTTTGTAGACGCGGCGGATATTCGTGCGGTGTTTGCTCGTGAATGCATTCCATAGCCGGTCGGGGTCGGCATCGAGTGCGATGCTCATGCTGACTTTGTGCAGCGCGGTCGGAAGCGCGTCGTCAAGGGGTCGCAAGAGGCGCAGCTCCGTATAATCGGCACCTAATTCGCGGGCCAGCAGCGCGGCACGGTCGAGCAGATCGTGCGCCACCGCGGGGTTCGCAGCCGTGAGCCCGCCGAAGTTCACGAACGGCATCGACGAGAGGATATTGCCGAACAACCGGCTGCGGATCATCACCAGCGGCAGCACACCGCAGATCGCGCCGTCCGGCACGGTCCTGGCCAGCAGGTACGGCGTTTCGTGACGGAAGTGCCCACGGTTCACCGACCGCCAGCCGTAGGCCTGGTAGAAGTTGCTCCCCAGTGTCGCCTGGACATACGCGTCCCAGGCCGCGGCGTCCTGGTCCGTAGCGGGTTCGATCTTCCAGTCGCCGGCGAGGGCCGTCTCGGTGCTATTCTGTGCGCGCATTTCGATCTTGTGTTTGTACGGCTATAACCGCCAGATGTCCCCGCGGGGCAGGCCGCGGCGACCGGCCAGCAACCATAGCATCTTTGCGTCATACCGGCTGCAGCCGGTGCGCCAGTCCGGCCGGGGCGACGCAGGCCCAGATTGGCGAAAAGGCGCGTCGGGCCATCGCGCCCCGGCGTTAAGATAGCGACCGGTCGTCCGCTAACTTTGCGGGTTCCTGGCGGCCAGCTCAGCACTGCACGGGATCCCGCTCGTGTGCCGCGGCGGAAGGCCACGAAGCGGCGCCGCGCGGACCATTGACCGCTTACATCTGCCGGCGAATTGAATTAACATTCAAAGCGTTGCGGGAGTAGAGGAGGAGGGTGGGCCGATAGAACGGGTTCCGGGGCGCTCCCGGCCCGTGCTTGGACGGATCCTGGAGAGAAGTGGCCCACCGCGCGCATCATGAAAACAATATTCTGGTTGAGCCTGTTCGGCGTTGCCTACGCCTATTTCATCTTCCCGGCCTTGCTCGCAGTGCTGGCGCGTTTGAGCACGCGCCCGGTGCTGCGCGCCGCCGGACCGGTGCAAGAACACGTGTCCATGATCATCCCGGTGCACAACGAGGCACGCGTACTTCCCGGCAAACTCGACAACCTGGCGGCGCTGGATTATCCGGCAGAGCACCTGCAAGTGATCTTTGTGTCGGATGGGTCGACGGACGCCACCCTGGAGTTGCTTCGGGCAGCACAAGCGCGCCTGCCGTTCCAAATCACGATCGTCGAGGTTACCGAGCGCAGGGGTAAGGCTCATGCGCTCAATGCAGGCCTGGAGCGGGCGGAGGGACAACTCGTCGTCTTTTCGGACGCATCCATCCTGCTGGAACCGGGCGCGGTCACCGAGATCCTGCGGCCTTTTGCGGACCCGCGGGTCGGTTGCGTCTCGGGCGAGGACCATATTGAGGGCGGTGCCGGTGAGGGGTTGTATGGCCGGTATGAATTGTTCCTGCGCAATCAGGAGTCGGCGGTCGGTTCGATCGTCGGCGCAAGCGGGTCCTTCTATGCCCAGCGGCGCGCGCTCTGTGTGCCGTTCCGCGAAG
>JBAYTM010000268.1:0-4278 GCA_041675685.1 Thiohalobacteraceae bacterium | reverse complement strand
CGACATTGTTGCCGAGGCTGAAGCTGTCGCAATCGGCGGGCGTACCCGTGACGCGGAAGCTCACGCCGGCGACGGTGAAGCTGGCGCCGCTGTCGGTGGCCGGATCGTAGGCCAGCGTGCCGTTTACCGCGCCGCCATCCGTGTAGGCAAACTGATTGGTGGTGTCGTCGAAAGTGAAGGTTACGTTAGCAGCGAGTGCGGCAAAGCCACTATCCACACTGCCGAAGCTGAACGCGCCGGTACCCGCGTTGGTCGGCAGCCCATTGGCGTTGGTGGCCTCGGCAAAACCTACCGGCGCCGCCGCGGCCAGCGCGCGCGGATTGTCGAGCGCCAGGCCGATGTCCTGGCCGCCGTCCCGCGTCGGCCGGATCTGGAAGCGGTCCCCGGCCGATGGCGCCCCGCCGACCACGATGCTGAGGCCGTCGGCAATAAAGGGCGAGCCCGCCGTGCCGGCGCCGGTCATGGCGACGGCGTTGCCGTCTTCGTCGGCCAGGTTCCAGGCCGCGCCGTCGTAGCTCATGATGTAGTTCTGGGCCGTCAATCCTGCGATATTGGCGGTGTCGTAACTCACGGCTACGGTGCCGCTGCCGCTGTTGTTGCCGGCTGCGCTGGTCTGCGGCGCACCGAGCGCAAAAAATGCGGCACCCGGGTTGCCGTCGAGGTCCATGCCCAGCGCGTGCTGCTGATTGAATTCGGTGCCCAGCACCACCGCGATGCGCCCGAGATCGTTTTGCGCCGGGTCGAGGATGTCGTCACGGAAGCTCAGCAGACCACCGAGTTTTCCACCGCTGATGTTGCCTGTGATTACTCCGGGCGCGCCACCGGCAGTATAGGTGATCTCTTTCTGCGTCGCGTCGAAGGCGCTGCTTGCGACACCCAGGGTCGCCGCACGGAAGCCCGTGACCAATGCCTGGCCGTTGCCGATGAATACGTTCACCGAGCCATCGTCCTGCGCCAGGGTCGACACCGACACCAGCTCGGACATTTGGCCCAGCAGGACATCGCGCTTGTCCAACAGATCGTTCGGCAGCTGACCGCCGCCGCGCCCGGTGGCCACGACGATCGCCCGATTGATGTCGGCGACAGACCGACTCAGGGTGTTGAGTTCCGTTACCGTCGTACCGAGCTGTGCGTTCACCTCGGAACGGGTGCTGCTCAGCTGGTTGTTCAGGTAGTGAAATCGACTCGACAGGGAGTCCGCTTCCGAGAGCATCAATTGCCGCGAGGGAATGGAGGTCGGGTCGTTGGCGACCGACTGCATGGCATCGAAGAAGCCTTCGAGCGCGCCGTTCAGGCCGGCGTTGGCGTCACCCAGTACATTGGTGATGCGGCTCGCATACTCGTGATAGGTCTCCAGGCCCGTGCTCGCCGCCGTGCCGCCGCGTACCCGGTCGACCAGAAACTGGTCGTAGTAGCGAACCACCGAGTTCGCAACCACACCGGTCCCGATGAAGCCGGCGCCGCTGACCTCTGGGGGCCGAGTCTGGATATCGACGCGCTGCCGGCTGTAGCCCGGCGTATTCGCATTGGCAATGTTGTGTCCGGTCGTGCTCAGGGCGCGCTGAAACGCGAGCAGGCCCGAGGCCGCCGTGCCAAGGATTCCGCCTGCCATACTCAGCTGCCTCCGGCGCGCGTCGACGCGCTATCGTTTGGGTTGACTTGGTACAAAGTCATGTCCGGGCTCTCCCCTGCCTCTATAGCGGCATGCCGGCCCTGGAATTGAGCCTCGGCGACCGCCTGCTGAAATCCCTCGCCGTTGAAGATGCTCATGATTTTTTTGGCATAGTCGGGGTCGGTCGCATAGCCGGCGCGCTGCAGTTCGTTGGCGTAGCGGCCGGCGTCGGCACTGCCCAGTGCGCTGCCATAGCGGGGGTTGGCTTTAATGAATTCGGCATAGTCCGCCATGCTCTCGGCCGGCGAGGCGTAGGCCCGGAACGCCGCCTGCTCACGCTGCAGGAACCCATCGCGGAATTCCATGGTGCGTGCGCTGACCTGTTCGCCGGACCAGCGGCCGTCGGCCTTGATGCCAAAGAGATTGTGGCTGCTGCGACCATCGCCGCGTGGCATGACATGCTGGCCCCAGCCGGTCTCGAGCGCCGCCTGTGCGATCAGCACCCGCGGGTCCACGCCGAGCTGTTGCGCGGCCTGCTCGGCATGCGGCCAGAGGCCGCGAACGAAATCTTCCCGGGTCTCCGGTCGCCATTGCGCTGTACCCTCCACGCCGGCGCCTTCGCTCGGCACCGGCGCGTAAGTTCCGGACGCGGCGGTTCCACTCCGACGCGGTGCGACCGGTCCGGCGAACGGATCGGCAACGCCCTGTGGTCCACCCGGCGGCGTCGGGGCGGCGCCACCCAATTGTCGGATCAGCATGTCGGCAAGTCCGAGACCCTGGCCTTTGCTCATCTCCGTGGCGATCTGCTGATCGAACATGCCCTGATAGAACTTGGTCTGATCGCTATCTAGAAGCCCGTCGTTGAGACTGGAATCGCGCATGTTCTTCAACATCATCTGCACGAACAACGCCTCGAACTGCCCGGCGACCTTGCGCAGCGTCTCGGGCGAACGGTCGTCGCCTTCAGCACGCACCTGACTGCGCAGTTGCGCCAATCCTTGCAGGTCGGCGTAGGCGACGGGGTCGAGGGAAGCGGCCATATCAGCACATCACAGCACGATGAGTTCCGCGCGCAGGGCTCCCGCCTCTTTGAGCGCTTCGAGGATGGCGACCAGATCGCTGGGCGCTGCGCCGACGCGGTTCACCGCGACGACGATGTCGTTGAGGGTGATACCGGGCTCGAGCATGAACATGCGCGCCGGTTCCTCGGCGAGTTCCACGGCGCTCGACGGCGTCACCGCGGTCTGGCCCGCCAACGCCAAAGGTCCCGGCTGGCTGACCTGAACGTCTTCGGCAATGGTCACCGTCAGGCTGCCGTGTGCCACCGCCGCGGGCATCACACGCACATGCGCGCCGATAACCACCGTGCCGGTGCGCGAGTTGACGATCACGCGGGCCGGGGCGCTGCCGGGTTCCAATTCGAGATTTTCCAGCATCGAGACATACGCGACCCGTTGTGCGGGATCGCGCGGCGCGTTGACCCGCACGCTGGTGGCATCGACCGGCAGCGCGGTGCCGAGGCCCATGGTCTTGTTGATGGATTCGGCCAGGCGTGTCGCCGTGGTGAAGTCCGCAGCATGCAGGTTCAACACCAGATGATCACCGGCCATGAAGGGATTATTCACCTCGCGCTCCACCGTCGCCCCGTTGGGCACGCGACCGACGCTCGGCACGTTCACTGTGATCTTGGAACCGTCTTCGCCGCCGGCGCTCAGACCGCTGACGACCAGGTTGCCCTGGGCGATGGCATAAACCTGGCCGTCCGCGCCGCGCAACGGCGCCATCAGCAAGGTGCCTCCGCGCAGGCTTTTGGCATTACCGATCGAGGACGCGGTGACGTCGATGGTTTGGCCCGGTTTGGCGAACGCCGGCAAGGTCGCACTCAACGAAACCGCCGCGACGTTCTTAAGCTGCGGGTTCACATTGGGCGGAACCGCTATGCCGAACTGGTTGAGCATGTTCTTGATGCTCTGCACCGTGAACGGCGTCTGGGTGGTCTGGTCGCCGGTGCCATTGAGGCCGACAATCAAACCATAGCCCACCAATTGGTTGCTGCGGACACCGGCGACACCGGCAAGGTCCTTCACCCGGTCGGCATACGCAAACGTACCGCCCAACAGAAGCAGACCCGAAACGACCGCAACTACTACCTTCGATAACATTGCTGTTCTCCTAGTACCTAGTGACTAGAACCTAGGATCTGATCTAAAAAGGCCATATCACGCTGGCAAAGAAGCGTGACAGCCAGCCCATCTTGTTCGAATCGGCGACCATGCCTTTACCGCTGTATGTAATACGCGCGTCGGCGACCTGTCCCGACAGCACCGTGTTGTCGGAGCGCACATCGATCGGGCGCACGATGCCGGAGATCTGGATGTATTCGTCGCCCTGGTTGAGCGTCAGCCATTTTTCGCCGCGCACCACCAGGTTGCCGTTGCTCAGTACGTCGACCACGGTCACCGTGATATTTCCGGTCAGGCTGTTGCCCTGACTGCTGGTACCCTCGCCCTTGAACTCCTGTTCCGACGACATGCTGGTGCCGAGCGTACTGGAGCGGTTGTCGGCATGCGGCAGGAAGGGCGTATCGAACCTCAGCTCGGAGCCGAGCAGGGTCGGATTGGCGACGTTGATATCGTTTTCCTTCGAGGTCTCGGTCTTGGCGTCTT
>JBAYTM010000267.1:0-4283 GCA_041675685.1 Thiohalobacteraceae bacterium | reverse complement strand
GAGCACGCCGACCATGCCCGAAATCGCCACCGGCCGGCCGGTCAGATCCTGTCCGAACACCACCAGCAGTCCGGCGATGCCGAGCAACATGCCGAGGATCCGCGCCGGCGAAAAGGCCGTTTCCCGCAGCCACAAGGCGGCGAATATCCCGGTCATCATGGGCGTCAGCCCGTAGAGCACCGAAATCAGGCCGGACGGGATGAATTGTGCGCCCCAATAGACGCACAGCATCGCACCGAACATACCGAGGCCTGCGGCGAGGTAGGTCTGCAAGGCGGCGCGGTGACGCGGCAGCGGTACGCTCAACAGGCCCATCAGCGCCAGACAGACCAGGGCGCCCAGCCACATGCGCGCGGCGACGCCGAACAGAAAGCCACCGCCCTCGCTGCTCCATTGGATCGCCAGCGGCGTGGTCGACCAGATCAGAATCACGCCCAGGAAGGCGGCGGGCACCGACATGGCTGCGTCCTCGAGTTGCGTATCGCCTGTAAAACGAAAAAGGCCACAGATAATTGCACCTGTGGCCTGCGGAATCCGGAAACTGTACGGCTAACTAATCAATGAACGCGGTTCCTCGCAGGCAGGCACTGGCTCGCATCCAGCGGACGCGTACCAGGTGATGGCTGCAGAGTATGGCGGAGGGCGTTGACATGGTTTCGAGTCTGCCGCGACACGCCGGCGGCTGTCAACTCCAGCGCGCGGCAAGTGCCCAAAGCGTCGCCAGGATGCCCAGGCAGGCGGCGGTCAGCGCGAGCGCCGAGCGGCGGCGGTACCGCCGGGTCAGCACGCGTTGCGGCACGGCCGAAAGCAGGAACGGCTGGCGGCCGCTGGGAGAGCGGGTTACGACGTTGCTGCCCGGCACGTGCGGACGCTCCGAGCGCAGCCGCAATACCTCCCGCAACGCCTCCGCCCGCGCGGCATCCCACTCGGTCGCGTCGATCCGACCGTCGCCGTTGCGATCGAACCGCGCCAACAACCCCGGTTGGTCGCCCTTCCAGTCGCGCAGCAGCAGGGCGACTTCCGAATGCGCATCGCCCGGCGCGTCGCGCAGCGTATTGAACCAGCCGAGCACGTACAGCGGGCCCGGCATCAGACGCTCCTCGGTATAGCGGTAATCGCCGCTCCCCAATCTGAACCAGGATTTGTTATGCGGGGGACCGCTGCGTGGGAATTCGTCGTGACCATACCAGACGTCGCGGCTTGCGACACTCACCTCGGCGCCGTCCGGATCGATGATGCAGCGGCCGGTACCGTCATCGAGCAGAAACAATGCGTCGCTGCTTCCCGACTGCAGGGTGTTCCAATGGCTGCTCCGGTGACCGCGACTGTCCCGGTTGGTTTCCTGGTGTTCGATTTTGTAGCGATACCAGAGACAGTGGATGCCAGTGAGCGGCCCCACGATGGGCGGGCCGTCCAACAACTGGCCCAGGCCCTCGAGCTCCACATAACCCTGCGGGGCGGAGCGCAGCCGCGCGGTCGGCATGTCTTCGATGATACGGGCGCGGTGCAGACTGCGCCAGATCAGGTAGAAACCGATGCAGGTGCCGATGACGAGCAGGGCCAACCCGAACCCGAACACCTCCGGCGACAGCTGCCGGATTCGCTCTGCGTTCTCAGGAAACCACATGCGGCCGGGTTCAGCGGTTGCCGAAGAGTTCCTGAATATTCACGTCCGCCGTCTCCTGCTCGCTGAACTCGAGCAGCTCGAAGGCCGTGAAACCGAACTGTCGCGCGACGATCACATCCGGGAATTGCTCGATGCGTACATTGTTGAGGTTGACGCTTTCGTTGTAGTACTCGCGGCGGTCCGCGATGCTGTTCTCCAGTTCCGTGATACGTTCCTGCAAATGCTGGAACTGGGTGTTGGCCTTGAGTTCGGGATAGGCCTCGGCGACCGCGAACAGGCCGCCCAAACCCAGGCGCAGCTGCGTTTCGGCCTGGCCGAGGGCGGGGATGTTCTGACCCTCGCGCGCCGCGGCCACGGCGGACCGCGCCTGCATGACCTTCTCGAGGGTCTCCTGTTCGTACCCCATGTATTGCTTGCAGACCTCGACCAGTTTCGGGAGCTCATCGTGACGCTGCTTGAGCAGCACGTCGATGTTGGACCAGCTCTTGGCGACGTTGTGCTTCAACGCGACTAGGTTGTTGTAGAGCATGACGCCGTAGAGCGTCAGGATCAGCACCAGGACGAGAAACAGGATCAGGACCCAAGCCACAGTGGACTCCTTGCAGTCGTTGTCAGTCGGATATCGAGGCCGGCCGGGCGATCTCGGCCCGCAATTTCGCCAGACGACTGTACCAAAGCACCAAGTCGTCCAACGAAAAGCCGGCATTGGCCGGGCTCGGATTGGGCGTCACGAACACCAGGCTGTCGCCGATCCGCCGTGGTTGCAGGCCCCAGTCGAGTTCAACGGCGCCGACCCCGCTGCACTTGAGATAGTGTCGATAAGCCAGCTTGCCATGGAACCAGACCAGGCGCGGCTTGCACGCCAGCAGTTTCCCGGTCAGCAGCGGTGCGCCGACCCGGAAATCCGCGGCGCGTAACTGCGCGGCGCCGGGCGTGGGCCGCTTGACCAGGTCGGTGGAGCCGATGCGATAGCGGGTCAGTAAGCGTTGCATCGCGGCCTGGCTGGGGATCAACGGCTCGTCGACCAGTCCGCTCGCATTCAGGGCCTTCCAGAAGCGGTTTTGCGGGGTCGCGAAGGGGAACCCCGCGCGTACCGAATTGGGCGAAGGATTGAGCCCGACGGAGACGATCTCGAGCCCTGGACTCAACCAGTCGGGCAGGGTTGCATCCGCGGGTTTGGGCGCCATCAAAAGCCGACCTCCTCGGGCGCGAGGCGGAACTCGACCAAAGCTTGCTGGAGCGGACACTCAAAGGTCAGTGCGACTGCGACCAGGCGTAAGCCGTCCGGGTCCTTGTTGTCCGTACCGTAGCGTGAATCGCCGATCAGGGGATAACCGATGCCCGCGAAGTGACGGCGGATCTGGTGGAGCCGACCGGTGTGAATCTGCACCACCAAGGTGGAACGCTGGCGGTCGGGGTCCCGGTGTTCAACGTGGTACGCGGTCACTGCCGGCTTGCCGTCGAGCGGCTGCGTGATCTCTCCGTCGCCGCCCAGAGCACTAGCGATATCGCCGCGCAACTGTACGCGGTACATCTTTCGAACCGAGCCGGCCTGGAATTGCCGGGACAGATTCGCCGCGATCGGTCGGCTGTGCGCGAGCAGCATGAGACCGGACGCCTCGCGATCCAGGCGATGCACCAGCCATACCGGCCGCACCGGCTCCCCTGCCTGTTCGACCTGCCGCGTCAAGGCGCAGTGGTCGCCGAACGCAGTGCCCTGCGCGAGCAGCCCGGCGGGCTTGTACCAGAGACTGTAGCCGCCGCGATCCGCAACGCAGCGCGCCACGGGCGGGCGCAGTTTGAGCAGATCGCGATCATAGTGCAGTTCGACTCGGTCCCCGGGACGCAGGTCGGTCTTGGCGCGTCGGACCCGGCGCGCGCTGCCCGCGCGGCGCAGCAGCACCGCGCCCTTGAGCGCTGCGTCCTTCAACTGCTGCTTGGAAAGGTTTGTGTGCAGGTGCAGAAAATCGATCAGCGAGCGGCTGTCGTCCGCGGTAACGGTGCGGGTCAGTTCGATGCGCGCTGCGGATTGGTCGGGTCGCGCTTTATCGCCGGACTCAGGCGTCGCCACGATCGGCGTCTCGTTTCGCAACAGGCGCGGCGTGGCGCGCGCCAGGCCGGTGACGCGCGCGGCCACCGGTCATCGCGTCAGGCGGCGAGGGAAGCATTGGCGCCCGGTACGCGCTCAAGAGATTTCGATCGCGTTGAAATCGCGTACCTGGCGATGCACGGCGCCCTCATCGGGCGCGCCGTCACGCACCAGCTGAATCGTCTGCATACCGGCTGCGCGCGCCGCATCCAACTCCTCGACGATATCCGACAGAAACAGGACATCGCCGGCGGGCAGCTGCAGCTCGGCGACGATGGTCCGATAGGCGGCCGGTTCGCGCTTCGCGCCGACGAGGGTGTCGAAATACCCCGAGAACAGCGGCGTCAGATCGCCGAAGGCGGTATGCGCGAACAGGAGCTTCTGCGCGTACACCGAGCCTGAAGAATAGACGTACAGTTTCAGCCCCTGCGCATGCCACGCGCGCAGGCGCTCGACCGCATCGGCATAGACATGGCCGACGAAATCGCCTTGCCGGTAGCCAGCCTCCCAGATCAGCCCCTGCAAGGCCTTCAGCGGCGTCACTTTGCGGTCCTCGTCGATCCAGCG
>JBAYTM010000266.1:0-4291 GCA_041675685.1 Thiohalobacteraceae bacterium | reverse complement strand
TGGTCTCCAGGCCGCCGATGCCGGGCATGTTGACGTCCATGATGACGACGTCGGGCCGACGCTGGCGAACCATCTGGATCGCCTCCTCGCCGGTGCTGGCCTCGCCGATCACCTTCATGCCTTTGGCGTCGTCCAGGATCCTCTTCAGACCCGCCCGCACCAGTTCGTGATCGTCCACCAACAACAGTTGGATCATTCCGTCCCCCATCGCAAACCCCCAATTCCTTTTGATGAAGCGCATCGGACGCGACGGCTTCAAGCGGTCAAGTCGGCTTCGCCTAAGCGCGTCCGAGCATAGCACTACCGCGGCGAGACCTGAATCCACCGCCCGGTCGCGCGTCGGCGCAGACCGCGGCGTTCGGCAGTTGGCGGAGAGGGTGGGATTACTCGCGCTGCGCGCTCGCCCTCCGGGCCGGCCTGCGGCCGTTCTCCGCGGCCTGTCGGCCGCTCCGTCGAACCCAATGGGCTCTCATCAAACCGACCCACACCGCAACTCACCTAAGCCGACGAAAGCCGGCTTAGGTGAGTTGGCGGAGAGGGTGGGATTCGAACCCACGGAGGGTCGCCCCTCAACGGTTTTCAAGACCGCCGCTTTCGGCCGCTCAGCCACCTCTCCAGCGTCGCATAAGATACCCGATCAAGGTGTTTTTGTCCCAACCATCAGCCGCTTCCGAAGGTTTGTGCCGAACCGCGGGCATGCTATGCTGAACTCCATTCAGAAATGACGGTCAGAAGCCGTGACCAAAATAACCGGAGGTTTTATCGCATGAGTACATTTGATCGTGTTCTGACACCCAGCCAGGGCGCTGTCATTGCCACTAACAAGGTCATCCGCAACACCTACATGCTGCTGTCGGTGACGTTGATCTTCAGTGCGATCATGGCCGGCGTCAGCATAGCGGTCGGGCTGTCATCCGGCGCCGCGATGATCGCCTCGCTCGGTGCGATAGGGCTGCTCTGGTTGGTCTTGCCGCGTACCGAGAACTCGGCTGCCGGTCTGGCCGTGGTGTTCGGCATCACCGGCCTGCTCGGCCTGGGCCTCGGGCCGATGCTTTCGCATTACATGGCGATTCCCGGTGGCGGCAAACTGGTCGCAACGGCGCTCGGCGGCACGGGCGTGATGTTCCTGGGTCTGTCCGGCTATGCCCTGACCACCAAGCGCGACTTCAGTTTCATGGGCGGGTTCCTGTTCGTCGGCCTGATCGTCGCGCTGGCGGCGATGGTCGCCAACATCTTCATGGAAATCCCGGCGCTTTCCCTGGCCATTTCAGCGGTCGTGGTGCTGCTGATGAGCGGCATGATCCTGTTCGACACCAGCCGGATCATCAATGGTGGCGAGACCAACTACCTGCGGGCGACGGTGTCCCTGTATCTGGACCTGTACAACCTGTTCATTCACCTGTTGCACCTGCTGTCGGCGTTCAGCGGCCGCGACTGAGGCCGCCAACGGCTGAGTTACGGGCAGGTCGTGTAGTACACGGCCTGCCTTTTTTATTGCGCGCAGTTGGGAGTGTTACATGGACCTATGGATGAAGATCGCGCTGGCGGCGGTACTCGGCTTCATGGCAATCCGTCTCTGGCCGGCCGCCACTCACATGCTCAAACACGGTCCCAAGGGGACCGCGGACGATTGGCGGGCGGTCTTGCTGCCGATCGCGGCCGCGGTCGGGTTCGTGATCCTGCTGATCTTCATGGTGCGCAATTGAGCCGGCCTTTATAGGCCCTGCGCGCTGGTGATTTCGATCCGCTCGAAGCTGTCTTTAAGCCAGCGGTAGACCAAGTGGCTCGCCCACTTGGCCATGGCCTCCTGTTCGGCGCTCTTTTGAATGGAATTCACCTGTAGCACCACCTTGGCGCTGTCCGGGGTGTAATGACGCACCAGTGCCTGCGCCGCGTTGGCATGGTGCGCGCGCACGGCCGGCATCGCGAAGGCCGGCGACTGGATCGACTGGAAGCTGAGACTGGCGAACACCGGCCGCAGCTTGCGCTGAATCTCGCCGCGGGCCTGGGTACAGGCGAACCAGGCAATATGTTCGGCCGCATCGAGCAGATCGGGATCGACGGCGTCCGGATAATCACGAAAGTAATCCAGCGCGGGGTAATAGCCGAGCTGCCGTTCACGCACGTAGGCAAGAACCTGTTCGGCGAGCGTCTCCCCGACGATCTGTGGCGAGGCCGGGAGGTGTCGGGAGAATATCTGTTCCGGCAACTGCACCAGCAGACTCAGGGTCGCCTTGTTCAGGTGCAGGCTCACGCGGCCTCACCCCGCGCCGCGCAGCACGGCGAGTTCGCGCAGCAAAGGCCGGGTGACCGGCTCGAGTTTGGTCCGCATGACGGTTCCGATGGCATCGGTCCGCGCGAAGACTGGCGTGACCAGACTCTCGCCGACTGCGGCCATGATCAGCATGGCGCGGACCACGGGCTTCAGGTCGGGTAAACGCGCGAGGAGTTCCGCGACTTCGGGGTCGCCGCCACCGTCGCAGCGTTCGTCCACCTCCTGCAGAACCGCATCGATGGTCTGCTTGCGCTCGCCGGGCGCGGCGGCGTCGCGGAAGAAATTCTGCAGGGCCTCCAGCAGCGCGACCATCACGTCCTGGTTGTTCGGCTTGCGCATGACCGACTCGGCGGTCGCGAGATACGTTTGCCCGCGCCCTTCCAGCAGCCGTCTGAGCAGGCAGGCACAGGCGTTGCCGCCGAGCGCGTCCAGGGTCGCTTCGGCGCCGACAAAGACCGGATGGGGCGCATCGGCCTCCGGCAGACTTTCGGGGCCGGCCAGCAGGAAACCCACGAAGTAGGTGTTCTTGGTGCGCGCCTTGTTCCAGATGCGCGCCCGCGCCTCGTCGCTGACCAGCCCCGGCTGCAACACCAGGCGAATGCTTTCGATCATCGCCTGTTGATCTTCTTCGAAGGGCAGGTAATCGATCAGGTACTGGGCCAGTACCGGGCCCATGCTTCCAGCGCAGATACATTCGCGCGTCAGCATCTTGCGGGCGTTTTCCGCGGTCGGCATGGCCCACCAGGCGCGCTGCGCGATGGTATCGGTCAGGCCGGGCGCGTGGACCACTGCAACCACGGCCTCCGGCTCGCCGAGCAACAGCAGTTTTTCAAGGCTGTCGTCGCGGGCCTGTCCCATGCGTGTCCAGCGGCGCAGGTAGATCGGATAACCGCCCGGCGACCCCAGCACATAGCTCGACAGCATCTCACGCACGCGTCGGACATAGGCCTCGTCGCGGCAGTTCGGATTGAGCTGCACCTTAGTCTCGCCGCGTGCGGAGAAGCCGTACAGCGTCATCGCGGATTCGTCGATGCGCACGGCGTGGAGATCGTTCGCCAGCAGTACGTTCAGACGCAGTGCGTCTTCAGCCGAGAGTTCCATAGCCGTCATTTCATCTCATCGCCGGCGTCCGTTCAGCGGTCGTCGAAACCGGCAAGCTTATAGAGCCGTTTCGCCTCGTCCAGGTCCTGTTCGACGCCGTTGCCCTGCTCATACATCATCGCCAGGGTCGTCAGCGAACCGGCCAAGCCCTGGTCCGCGGCGAGCTTGAACCAGTGCGCCGCCTGGGCGCCGTCCTTCGGCACGCACTCCCCCTCCAGATACATGAAGCCGAGCCCATGCTGCGCCAGCGCGTGTCCCTGCTCCGCCGCGGCACGCATCCATTTCACCGCCGCCTCCGGGCTCCGGGCCATGCCGAGGCCGTTCTGGTACATGATCGCCATGCGATGCTGCGCCTCGGCGTTGCCTCGCTCCGCGAACGGCGACAGCAGTTGCATGGCGCGCGAGAAGTGTTTTGCCTCGAAGGCAGACATCGCGCTGTTGAAATTCACATCGTCCTCGTCTGACATGTTAGGCCTCCTGGGCGGCGCGACGGTCGAAGTTACCGTGCATATGGAAAGGGTTGTCTTTTGATAACATGATGTTATTTATTCTTCTTCAACAACTGTATATCCCCGATGGGCGAGCCGGGCGCCGCCGGGTACCGACCCTTTATACGGCAGAGCCCGGACACCTCCATGGGGATATACAGGTGAATCGCCTGCCGCCTGTATACTCCCCGATCGGTGAAACCGGTGGGTTGCCTGACAGTCGCGACCGGGTCGGACGGCGCAATGGTAGACCATATGCGCCGCAGGGTCGCGGGACGGACAGCAACACCGGGCCGCGCGCCGCGCCTCGAGGGCCGGCAGCCGACGGATCTCGTCCGCGGGGGAAAGATCCGCTACGCGGTCCCTTGTGTTCTGGAGGCCGGGATGGGTTCAGAAGTCCGGGAGCGCCTGCACCGAGTGCGCAGCC
>JBAYTM010000265.1:0-4292 GCA_041675685.1 Thiohalobacteraceae bacterium | reverse complement strand
GTACGAGTGCTCCAGCTGGCCAAGCAGGGAATTGGCCATTCCGCGGATGCGCTCGTTGTCGTGTTTATCCCGTAACCGCTTGATGCCGGAAATGAAGCTCGGCCAAGGACCGTTCTCCAGTTCGTCGAGCATCGGAGTTTCATGGTGCTGATTGGCCATGTCTGTCTCCTTCGTATCTTAGGAATGGCAGGTTGTGCAAATGAGTACTCGGTCGAACCGACCCGTGTACCCGGCTATATCGAAAACCGTTTAGCTGCGACTGATGATTCATGCAGCCTCGAAACTGGACGTATCGCAACTTCTCATACCCCAGTTACCCGTGCGAGGAAGTCTAGGGGTCTGGGGGCAGGGAGAATACCCTACCCATGGGGTGTTTCGCGCCCGGTAGACTATCCCAAACGGGGTAGGCCGGCAACCGTTTGCAAACAAGGTTTTGTGGGCGCGAAGCGGCCTCTGACAGGGGGTCGTTACGATTAGCGCGTTATTATATGCTTATGCTTACTTGGAGCAACCAACTTCAGGTAATGGTAGTGAGAGGGCCGCGCGTTGCAGTGCCGGATCGGACGCGAGGCTCCCTCCCTCGGACCAAGCACTTTTTTCGCGATTCCAATCTATGAGCAGGCTCGATTCCCCCTTCCGACTGGACGCGACCACGGCGTATCGCGAGTGGCGCGCACGCAAGCTGGCCGACTATCCGGCGAGCCTCGCCGAGCTGACCGTGCCCGTGGCGGATCTTACCCGCGTAACCGATGCGGAGCGCGCCTCGATCACGGCCGCGTGTCGCCGCGCAAACATGGCGGTATCTATCGCCGCAAGCGGAACCGCCGTCAAGTCGGACATCCGCGCGTTCGGCCGCCAGTTCGGCCTGAGCCGGCTGGACGCCAATCTCTACGCCGACGACGACGGGATCACCGTGCTTCAGGTCTCGGATCAGGCGCGCAAGCGCGAGTACATCCCCTATACCAATCGCCGCCTCAATTGGCATACCGACGGGTATTACAACACCGGTGACCAGGCAATCCGCGCCTTCCTGATGTTCTGCGTTAACGATGCCGACTCGGGCGGCGAGAATCAGCTGCTGGACCATGAAGTGGCCTATATTCTTCTGCGCGACCAGGACCCGCGTTATATCGAGGCGCTGACGCATCCGGAAGCGCTGTCGATTCCGGCAAACATCGAGCAGGGGGTCGAGATCCGACCTGCGGAGACCGGGCCGGTATTCTCCGTCAATGCGCACACCGGCGACCTGGAAATGCGCTACAGCGCGCGGACCCGCAGTATCGCCTGGCGTACCGATCCGCTCACGACCGCCGCGGTGGAATTTCTGCAGCAGCTCTGGGAGATTGGCAGCCCGTATGTCTATCACCATCGGCTAATGCCGGGTCAAGGGCTTATCTGCAATAATGTGCTGCACAGTCGGACCGCTTTTCGCGACGACCCGGCCAGCGGTCAACAACGACTCATGTATCGCGCCCGCTATTACGATCGCATCGCCGGCACGAACTTTTCCGAGGTCCACGCGGCTGCACCGATTGGCTGAGCATCGCCGGACGTCAAGGAACCAGGAGCACAAGCTATGCTGTGGTTGAGTGAGATCCTCTTGCAGGAACACGACCTCGTGTCGTTCGACCAGCTCATCGAAAGCGTGAAGGTCCGAGCGCGCAACGGGGCCATGTTTTTCCGCATCGACGTCAAACCTCCGTTTCAGGACACGCCCGTCGATTGGGAAGACCGGCTCGAAGCGGCGTTCTCATCGGCGGATAAATGAAGGGCGGTCATTGGAGTTGACGCATGTTGTGGAACGAAGATAGAGAGGAAGAGCGCGGCTATCAGGTGCCCGACGATATCGTCGACCTGACCTTCGGCGTGCATTGCAAATGCCTGCCGCTCGATCATGCGCACGCCCTGTCGACGGCGCTGCATCAGGCCCTGCCCTGGCTCGCCGGGGAATCGGCCGCCGGCGTCCACCTGATCCACGGCGCGGAGTCGGGCAACGGCTGGTATCGGCCGACGGACACCGCCGACGCGTTACTTTACCTGTCACGCCGTACGCGCATGACGCTGCGGGTCCCCAAGGAGCGCATCGAGGCGGCGAGCGAACTGCAGGGTCGGACGCTCGATATCGCCGGTCACAGTCTCGAGGTCGTCGGCGAGCCGGCGGTCAAGAAGCTCAGTGCGCTTTCGACCTTGTTCGCGCGCCACGTGGTAATGTCCGAACCCGACATGGACGAGGCCGCTTTCCTCGAGCAACTGGTGGCTGAGCTGCGCGATCTGGATATCCGCGTAAAGAAGATGCTCTGCGGGCGGGCCCACGACCTGCGGATGCCGGACGGCGTGATTCACACCCAGAGCGTCATGATCGCCGACCTGGATTCGGAGCCAGCCGTACGGCTGCAGCAGAAGGGAATAGGTCCCGGCCGGAAAATGGGTTGCGGACTGTTTCTACCCCACAAGGGTATTAAACCCGTCAAAGAAACGCATTAGAATGCCGGTCCTTTCCGGCAGCCTAGCTCCGGAAACCTTAATGCAACGTTCAACAATTCGCTGTAACTAGGGGAAATAAAATGGCAATTGAGTTCGACGGCAAGTCCATTGAAACGACTGAGCACGGCTTTCTTTGCAACACCGAGGATTGGAGCGAGGATCTGGGGCTGGTCATCGCCAAGGAAGAGGGCATCGAAATGAGTGAGAAGCATTGGGATGTCGTCAATTATCTGCGCGAGGCCTATTTCGAAGAGAATGGCCACCAACCGAACAACCGCGAATTGGTTAAAGAAATGGGCAACCGCTGGGGTGCGAAGCTGCAGACCAAGGCGCTGTTCGACCTTTTTCCCGGGAATCCGAGCAAGCAGGCCGGCCGTATCGCCGGTCTTCCCGAGAGCATGCGTAAGGGCGGTTATTGAGTGTTGCGGGGAGTCGAGGCCTTTCCCTTTGGGGATATGGCAACGACGACTTTGGCGGACTATATTCCCGCCAGCCCGCAGATAGCGTTTCACTGAACCAGAGGCACGAAGCTTGTGCCGGAGGCGAGAAGATGAGCGAAAAAGCTAAATTGATCAAAGAAATGATCGAGATGCAGAAGAAATTCACGGCATACGAGCAGAGCAACGGCGTGACGCAGGAAGAGTATTTCTCGCCGGCCTCGGGCCATCTCCTGGACGGCTACCGCGAGAAATATCGGGACATGGCCATGAAGGTCGTCGAACTGGCGCATGCCGACAAAGGCTCGCACGCCTGACTCGCGTTCCCGCGCCCGTGGTATAGGGCGGAGTAAAAAAGGCCGCATCTGCGGCCTTTTTACTTTGCGGCGTCGGGTCGGCGAGGCTAGAGATCCGACCACATGCGCACCAGATTCGCATAGCTGTTGCTGATCCAGGCCGTTTCCTCCGCCTCCGGCTGTTCCTGCAGCAGCTTCTCGCGCGCCTGACCCAGTTGGTGCAGCAGCTCGCGTTTGCCGGAATCGCGCACCAGACTTTGCGCCCAGGTGACCGCGACCAATCGTTCGCCGCGTGTGACCTCATTGATGCGATGCACGCTCGACGAGGGATAGACGACCGCGTCGCCGGCGTCGAGCTTGATGCACTGATCGCCGAACGTGCTGCGGACGACCAGTTCGCCGCCGTCGTACTCGGTGCGGTCGCAGAGAAAGACGGTGGTGGAAACGTCGGAACGGTATTGCTCGGCGCCGGCCCCCATGACCGGGTCGTCGATGTGGTCGCCATACTGCATGCCGGCCGTATAGCGCGCGTAGTAGGGCGCCGCAACGCGACGCGGAAGCACCGCCTGCTGGTAGAGGGGATGCTGTACCAGGCAGCCCATCACCAGGTTGTTCAACGCCGAATAGAGATCGGGCTCCTGAACCAGCTCCTGGTTGTCTTTGACGCGTTTCGCTTCCTTGCCGGCGGAAAGCTTTCCGTCCTTGAATTGGCCGCGCTGCAACAGCTGGCGAACACGCTGAAGCTGCGGCGGGGGAATGACCCCGGATATCGTCAATAACATGCGTTTTCCCTGTTCGTACGGCAGCGGGTAAAATAGCCGCTGCCAGGCTTCATGTCGATTATGTCGACAAGTGTCCATCATCGGGGCGATCGGGTCTGCCGTTTATTGCCTCGACGCGAATCGCCGTGAGCCGCCATTCAATCACCGGAGACACCGGCATGCGCTTAAATGTCATGATCGACGACCAGACTTATCCCTTCGAAGTCCCGCAGTTCATTCTCGACGAGGGCGAAGAGTTTTTCGCCAAGCTGGATCGCGATATGGATAAGGGATATCAGATGAGCCGCACCTGG
>JBAYTM010000264.1:0-4321 GCA_041675685.1 Thiohalobacteraceae bacterium | reverse complement strand
TCGTCACGGCGGCGTTGCGCCACTTCAACACCGAGCCCTTCGTTTACACCCTCGAGCCGCCACTGCTTGGCCCGAACCC
The DNA here is from genome assembly GCA_041675685.1 of Thiohalobacteraceae bacterium. Lineage (GTDB taxonomy): Bacteria > Pseudomonadota > Gammaproteobacteria > Thiohalobacterales > Thiohalobacteraceae > JAHJQQ01. The sequence goes on along the minus strand of JBAYTM010000264.1, from coordinate 4,242 downwards.
GGTCGACGCCTTCCTGTTCGAGACGCGACGCGGTTTTTGCGAGCACTATGCCGCCGCCTTCACCCTGCTGATGCGCGCGGCCGGGCTGCCCGCGCGGGTCGTGACCGGTTACCAGGGCGGCGAAGTGAATCCACTCGGCGATTATCTGATCGTCCGCCAATCGGATGCGCACGCCTGGGCGGAGGTCTGGCTGACGGACCGCGGCTGGGTGCGGATCGACCCGACCGCCGCGGTGGCGCCCGAGCGGATCGAACGGCGGATCGATCTGGGCGGGACGCGCGTGGGCGACCCGGTTCGCTTCGAACTCCCGGATCTGGGCCTGTTCGGCCAGACCCTGCGGCGAACGCGGCTCGGATTGGACGCCGTGAACAACGGTTGGAATCAATGGGTGCTGAGCTATGGACCGGATCAGCAGCGCGATTTGCTGTCCGGCCTGGGATTCAGGGACGCGGACTGGCGCGCGCTGCTGCGCCTGCTGGTGATCGCCGCGCTATCCGGACTCGCCGCGCTCGCCATCGTTCTGCTGCGCCGCCCCCATCCGCCGCGTGACGAGCCCGTACAACTTTATGCGCGGTTCCGACGGCGGCTTCGGCGTTGGGGCATCGAAGCGGCACCCCAGGAGGGTCCTCAGCACCTGCTGGCCCGCATCGAACAGAGCCGACCGGCGGCGTTCGCCGCGGCGCACCACGTGACCGAACTCTATATCGCGCTGCGGTACGCACCGCGTGCAGCGGATCGTGACCGGCTCATCAAGGCGTTACGCCGCGCGGTGCGGGATTTTTCGATCCGACCGGCGCACAAGGACGGTTGAGGCTGGCTTCAACGTCGAAAAAATACTTTTACCGCGAAGGACGCAAGGGCGCGCGAAGGAAAGAATTCTTTGGGCAGTTGTTCAAGATAAGGTGCCGGCGGACATCTTCGGCCGGCGGATACAGGCCTCATCGTTGCGTTTCCGCGTTCAAACGCATTTCTTTGCGCGCCTCTGCGTCCTTCGCGGTCAAAGTTTTCTTTGGATTTTCCGAACCTGTCAGCCTGCGGCCTGGTAACCGGGACGCTGCAGACCCGCCTCGACCTGATCGCGTTTTTCCTTGCCGACCAGGTTCTCGATCAGGGCGAGCGCGAAATCCATCGCCGTGCCAGGCCCGCGCGAGGTGATGACCTTGCCGTCCTGCACCACGGCATCCTCGCGATAACGCAGCCCCGGCACGGTCGATGCGTCGAGCGTCCCAGGGAAACTGGTGGCGCTGCGCTGTTCCAGCAGGCCGGCGTCCGCCAGCACCTTGGGTGCGGCGCAGATGGCGGCAACGTAACGCCCGCCCGCCGCGGTGCGTTGCAGCAAGGTGCGGAGTGGCGCACTTGCGTTCAGGTGGTCCGCTCCCGGGAGGCCTCCGGGCAGCACGACCATATCGAAATCGCGTTCGGCGACCTCGTTCAATGTGGTGTCCGGGATCAGTACCGTGCCGCGCGAGGCGCGCACCGGTTGAGCGTCGAGTCCGGCGCTGACCACTTCGATGCCGGCGCGACGCAGCAGGTCGATGATGGTGACCGCTTCGAGCTCTTCACAGCCCTGCGCTAAGGGGACAAGGACGCTCGCCATAGGGAATCCCTCTCTTGCTGGCGTTGTACCAAACGGGCGACAGGGACAAGTTTAACACCCGCCTCGGGGAGCCGCTGCAATTCGCGCTGCAGCGTGGCAAGGGTTGCAGGATGCGGATGCCCGATGCCAAGGGCGCTGCCGTTGCGGCGCGCCAGGCCAAGCAGCCTCTGGAACTCCCGATGCACCGCCTGGGGCGTGGGATCGTCGTCGAGAAATACGTCGCGCGACAGACTGGGCACGCCGTTCTCGTAGGCGATCTGGCGCGCCACGGTGTGTTTGGTGGTGCGGCTGTCGACAAAGAACAGACGGGCGTCCTGACGCATGGCGCGAAACAGCCAGAGCATGTGTCCGGGATGCCGGGTAAGCAGACTGCCCATGTGATTGTTGATACCGCTGGCGTGCGGCACCCGCGCGAGATCGGCCTGCAGGGTTTCGGCGAGCTGATGCTCGGTCATGTCCAGGGTGAGGCCGCCGGCATCCAGCTTGCGGCCGTTCACGGTCTGCATCGGCAGATGCAGCATCACTTCCTTGGCGCGGCCGTGCGCCTGCATTGCCAGTTGTTCGGTATAGGCGCCGTACGGCAGGAAGGCGCAGGCGACCGGGCCCGGCAGCTGGACCACCTGCCGACCGGCGTCGAGCCGGGTGCCGAGGTCGTCGATGATGAGTGCGATTTCGGGAACCGTGCCGGGCGCCGCGGACGGCGGTGGCGGCAGGACGCCGCTGGCTCCGAGCCCGGTCGAACAGAACCAGAGGCCGAGCAACCATGCCCGGACTCCGGTAGACCGATTCAATCTGCTGCGGACACGGCGCGACGCGCCTGCAATCACCGCTCGCGTTCCTGCTGGATCGCCAGACCCTTGAGCAGATTCAGGGCCTCGTACAGCTGGTAATCACTGCGCGCGAGCGATTCCTTGGGCTCGTTGTCGTCCGGGACCGTAATCGGCGGCGCGGCGTCTTCCGGCTTCGGCGTGCCGTTCTGCAGGTGGCGAGTCAGGTCTGCTTCTTTCACCACCTCGAAGGTCGACTCGGCTTCGGCCAGACGCACGTTCTCGAGTTCGATGTCCGGAACAATGCCCTCGGCCTGGATGGAACGGCCGTTCGGCGTGTAGTAGCGCGCCGTCGTGAGCTTCACCGCGGTGCCGTTGTTCAGCGGGACGATGGTCTGCACCGAGCCTTTGCCGAAGGTGCGATTGCCGACCACGATGGCGCGCTTGTGATCCTGCAGCGCGCCGGCAACGATCTCGGAGGCCGAGGCGGAGCCCTGGTTCACCAGCACGACCATGGGCGCGCGACCGATGACATCATCGGGCGTTGCGTTGAAGCGCAGCCGCGAATCGGCGATGCGGCCCTCGGTGTAGACGATCAAACCCTTGTCGAGGAAGGCGTCGGAAACCGCCACGGCGCCATTGAGCACGCCGCCGGGATTGTTGCGCAGATCCAGCACCAGCCCGCGCAGCTTGCCTTCCTTCTTCAGCGCGTCGACCGCCTGCGCAAGGTTGTCCGCGGTGGTTGCCTGGAACTGCGAGATGCGGACGTAGCCGAAGCCCGGCTCGAGTACCCGCTGCTTGACGCTCTGCACCTTGATGACGTCGCGCGTGATCGTGATCTTGAGCGGTGCCGGCTCGCCTTCGCGCACGATGGTCAGGGTGATATCGGTGCCCGGCTTGCCGCGCATCTGCTTGACGGCGTCGTTGAGAATCATGCCTTTGACCGGCGTCTCGTCGAGACGGATGATCAGGTCGCCCGGCTGCACGCCGGCGCGCTGTGCGGGCGTATCGTCGATCGGCGCGATGACCTTGACGAAGCCGTCTTCCATACCGACTTCGATCCCCAGCCCGCCGAACTCGCCGGAGGTGCCGACCTGCAATTCCTTGAACTGCTCCTGATCCAGATAGGCCGAGTGCGGATCGAGCCCCGTGAGCATGCCGCGGATGGCGTTCTCGAGCAGTACTTTGTCTTCGACGGTTTCGACATAGTCCGCCTTGATGCGCGCGAAGACGTCGCTGAAGCTGCGCAACTCTTCCAATGGCAAGACGCTCTGCGTTTCGCGTTCGGCGAATACGCCGTGGCCGATGCTGAGCGACACGCCCAGTACCAAACCGCTGAATACCAGTGCGAATCTCTGCTTTTGGGAATTCATTGGACTTCCATTTTCCGGACCAAGCCGGCCTCGCTGCGAATGATCTGTCGAGTAGCGGCCGCGTAGGGCCGAACTGGTATGGCGGAAACCCGTGTCAAAGCGGTGGATCGATGACCGAGACAAGGTGCAAACCCGGCGAAGGCGGGGCGTCTGCCGGCCTCCGCGAGCGTCGGGGCAATATCCATAACGCGGCATGACAATCGAGGCGCAAAGTTCGAGACAGGTTCCAGGGCGGAGAAGACCATAGCATAGCCGGGCCGACAGCGGAACGCGCTCAGCGCGCGGCCCGCGCCGCGCCGGGGGCGGAAACCAGCCAGCCCTTGGGGTCGATCGGCTCACCTTTGTGGCGCAGTTCGAAATAGACGCCGGTGCGCGGCATGCCGCCGGTGTCGCCCACGCCGGCGACGACCTCGCCCGGCTCGACCTGGTCGCCGACCTTTTTGAACAGCGACTGGTTGTGGCCGTAGAGGGTCATATAGTCGTCCCCGTGGTCGACGATCACGAG
>JBAYTM010000263.1:0-4323 GCA_041675685.1 Thiohalobacteraceae bacterium | reverse complement strand
CATTGGTGGCTGAGACCTCAGGCGCGTGCTGCAACGAGAAGTCGATGGACTGGACGGCGTTGAAGACATAGCCGAAACCCGCGGTCACATGGCTTTCCACGATCGCCGGGAACAAGGCGTTCAGGTACTGATCCGGCACCGGGTTGTCCGCATAGTTGTAACCCGCGCGCAGCGTCAGATGCTTGTTGAGCTGATAGGCGCCGCCAACCTGATAGACGGTCTGGTCGTCCCAGCGCTGGAACAGCGTCGCATCCAAAGTACCGCCGCGGAGGTCCGCACCCGGGCCGAAGGCGCCGGACAGATCGTTGCCGGCGGATTGGTCGGCGGTAAAGCTCATGCTGAAGTTCTGCATGGTGTCCGCCCAGTTGATGCGCTTGACATCGCCCACCAGCAGCAATTTATCGGTCGCCTGGAAGGCCGCGCCGATCGCGTAGGTCGAGGGCCACTGGAAGTCCTTTACCTTGATCTTTCCGCTCAACTCCATGGTGGTCGGTGTTCCGGGCGTGTCGAGATTCACGCTGACTTTGGCGCCGTCGGTCGTCATATCGCCGAGCTTGGTCTCCGAATGATAGGAGGCGCCGAAAGTCAGGCGGTCGTTGATCTTGTAGGTCGCGCCCAGTTTTCCCGCACCGCCGTAGCCGCGTGCCTTGCCCGAGAAACGACTGCCGTTGTTGAAGTCGAAATAGGCGTAGTTCACGGGGAGGCCAAAGGCGCCCATCGCGCTCACCAGACTGCCGGACGCCGTACCCGCGTTCTGCTGTCCCGGCGTCGCAAGATCGGCAAACTGCGCGCCGGACATCGCCATGCGCAGATCCAGGCCCGCCCACACGAAATCGACACTGCCGCCGACCGTCAGCCGGTCGTTGACGTTGTAGCTGAGCGGCAGGATGACGCGACCGACGCTGAGTTCGCTGCGGTTTTCCAAATTGGAAACCAGGGTCGGCGCGGCGGGATTGCCCAAAAAGGTGCCGCCGTCGTATTCGGTGCCCATACCGCCCTGGCCGTACATGCCGAGGCCGTAGGTCAGGCCCTCGCGCTTGCGCAGGTAGCCGAGCGCCGGCATGTAATAGGCCGTGCCGTCGGATTTGGCTTTCATGCCCTGCGCCTCGGACTCGACGTCGGGGCCCAGGAAACCGAAAAACACGTCGAGCCGGCTGCCGTCCTCCATCAGGCCGATGGTGGCGGGGTTGTTCATCATGGCGGCAGAGCCGTTGTCATAGGCCATGGAGGCGCCGCCCATCGCGGCGGCGACGGGACCGTAACCTTCCATGTTCATGCCGTTGGTGGCGGCGGCGGTCAGGGGCAGCAAGGGCAGAATGGCGGCACACAGGGCGGACAAGCGTCCAGGAATGCGGGTCATGCGCGATCTCCGAAAAATCCACTACGAGAAGGGCGCGTCAGCGCACCCGGTCAAAAAAAACGCCCCGCACGGGGGCAAACAGACAGCGGCCAGGATGCCGTGTTCTTAAGGAGCAGCGGATGAAATTCTCTCTCGCCGTTCCGGGCGAATCCCTGAATTCAGTTGCTTCCAGAGGACCTGGATGCCGGTCTTCGCCGGCATGACGATTGAATGAAACCTTCTTTGAGGAAGGAGTTGACGGCGGCGCGTCCAAGCCTCCTGCGCCGACCCGGCCTCAGGGAGGGTCGGGTACCCAGGCGAGGATGGCGTCGCGGTTGGTATAGGAGCCTGCCAGGGCGGCCGCCGCCTGGCGGTCGAGCCAGCGGTATTCGAGGTGCTCGGCCGGGTCGATCCGAATAACGGGCCGTTCGACGAAGGCAATGCGGAAGACGTATTCGAGGTTATGGGTCACATCGGGCGCATAACGGTTGCGCCAGGCCGGCAGAATGACAAAACGGTTGGTCGTCCGGCAGTCGACCAAAGCCTCGTCGAGCGCCAAGCCGGTCTCCTCGCGCAGCTCGCGCCGCGCCGCCTGGAGCGGCGCTTCGCCCGGTTCGAGACTGCCGGTCACCGACTGCCAGAAGTCGTCCGGCTGGCGACGCCGCAGGAGCAACACCTCGCCCGCACTGGTATAGACCAGCACCAGCACGGATTCGGGGCGCTTGAAGGCTTGGCGGGCCATGGCTGGACGACTTCTTTCAACGCTAAGGCGCCGAAGGCGCACGAAGGAAAATTTCAATCAAGGAAGCTCTGAACAATCCGTCATTCCGGCGCAGGCCGGAATCCATGTCTTTGAATTTCTGGATTCCAGCTTTCGCGGGAATGACGAAACTGGGATTGATCAGAGTTTCCTCAATGTAAAACCAAGAATTGCCTTTCCGCCGATCTCGGTCCGAGAGCGGAAACCGGCAGCCATTTACATGCTTTGCAGGTTTTCCTTCGCGCGCCTTCGGCGCCTCAGCGTTGAAGGCTTTTGACTTCCCTACTCCGCCGCTTTCGCGCGCAGGCGGATACCCAGTTCGCGCAGCTGCTTGTCGGCGGCCGGTGACGGCGCGTTGGTCAGCAGGCAGGCTGCGGTCTGCGTCTTGGGGAAGGCCATGACGTCGCGGATGGACGGTGCACCGACCATGAGCATCACCAGCCGGTCGAGGCCGAAGGCGATCCCGCCGTGCGGCGGGCAGCCGTACTTGAGCGCGTCGAGCAGGAAGCCGAACTTCGCGCGCGCCTCCTCCTGACCTATGCCGAGCAGATCGAACACGGCCTCCTGCATGGATTCGCGGTGGATGCGCACGGAACCGCCGCCGAGTTCGGTGCCGTTGAGCACCATATCGTAGGCGCGCGACAAGGCCTCGCCGGGGTTCGCCTGTAGCGCCTGGGCGTCGTCGATGTTCGGCGCCGTAAAGGGATGGTGCAGGGCGACCCAGCGGTTGGCGCCCTCGTCCCATTCGAACATCGGGAAATCGACCACCCAAAGCGGTTTCCAGGCACCGATCAGCAGATCGCGGTCATGACCGAGTTTGACGCGTAGCGCGCCGAGCGCCTCGTTGACCACGCTGGCCTTGTCGGCACCGAAGAAGATCAGATCGCCGTCGGCGGCCCTGGTGCGCTCCATAATGCCGTCGATGGCCGCGTCGGGCAGGAATTTGAGGATCGGCGACTGCAGACCCTCGCGACCCTTGGTCGTGTCGTTGACCTTGATATAGGCCAGACCCTTGGCGCCGTAGCGCGCGACATACAGGGTGTAGTCGTCGATCTCCTTGCGCGTCAGGCTGCCGCCGCGGGGCAGACGCAATGCCGCAACGCGACCTTTCGGATCGGTGGCGGGGCCCGAGAACACCTTGAAATCGACATCGCGCATCAGGTCGCCGACATCGACCAGCTCCAGCGGAATGCGCAGATCCGGCTTGTCGACGCCGAAACGGCGCACGGCCTCGGCATAGGTCATACGCGGGAAGGGATCGGGCAGATCGATTTCGAGCACGTCCTTGAACAATTCGCGCAGCATGGATTCCATGATGCCCATGATCTCGTCCTCGTTGAGGAACGAGGTCTCGATATCGAGCTGCGTGAATTCCGGCTGTCGGTCGGCGCGCAGATCCTCGTCGCGGAAACAGCGCACGATCTGGTAGTAACGGTCCATGCCGCTCATCATCAGCAACTGTTTGAACAGCTGCGGCGACTGTGGCAGCGCGAAGAACTCGCCGGGATGGGTGCGGCTGGGCACCAGATAATCGCGCGCGCCCTCGGGCGTGGTCTTGGTCAGGATCGGCGTTTCGATATCCAGGAAACCGCGGTCATCCAGGAAGCGGCGCAGCTGGCGGGCGATCCGCGCGCGCAGTTGCAGGCGCTGCTGCATCTCGGGCCGACGCAGATCGATATAGCGGTAGCGCAGCCGCAGCTCTTCGCCGATGTCGTCCTCGTCGACCTGGAAGGGCGGCGTTTCCGCCCCATTGAGGATGTCGAGCGCCTGACCGAGGATTTCGATCTCCCCGGTGGGCATGTTCGGATTCTCGGTGCCGGCCGGACGGCGGCGCACGCGGCCGCGCACCTGCAGGACGTACTCGCCGCGGACCCGCTCGGCGACCTGGAAGGATTCCGGGGCGTCCGGATCGAACACCACCTGCACCAGTCCCTCGCGGTCGCGCAGGTCGATGAAGATCACACCGCCATGGTCGCGCCGGCGGTGCACCCAGCCGCAGATGCTGATGTCCTGGTCGATATGGGACGCGTTCAGCTGCCCGCAATAATGGGTACGCAAGGAACTCATGGGCGCAACGGCCTCCGGATAGGCGGTAAAGAAGGGGGGGAATGGTACATGCCGGAGGGACGAGGTTCTAGGTTTCAGGGCCGAGGGACGAAAGAAGGGCGCCTGCGCGCCCCCTTTCCGCCGACCTGGTTTCGCTCGGCCCTAGACCCTAGAACCT
>JBAYTM010000262.1:0-4355 GCA_041675685.1 Thiohalobacteraceae bacterium | reverse complement strand
CAACGTGCTGCACGACCGCTCCGGCTTCGTGGATTTGCCGGGAGGGGCGCCCCGGTTGTTGTATCGCGCGCGATATTACGATCGCATACGAGGCACCTGAATTGGGTGAAGTGATGTGTCGCACGCACGACACTGTCGTCTGCGCGAGACGATAAGGCTTTACCGCGCCGCCCTGATGTGGCATAACGCCGCCCCATGGCAAAAAACAAACACCCCACTGCGAAACCCTCCAAAAAATCCCGTAAACCGACTCAGGCCGAGCGCGCCGACCGGCACATCCTGTACCAAAAGTCGGTACAGGACACCGGTTTCGAATTCGAGTTCGTGGATGCGACCTTCAAACGCCTGCGCGGACGCCGCGCACGGCGACTGCGTGAAGATTTCTGCGGCACCGCCGCCATGTGCTGCGAATGGGTCCGACAACGACGCGATAACCACGCTGTCGGCGTCGACCTGGATCCCGACGTACTCGATTGGGGTCGCGAACACAATCTGGCGGGCCTCAAACCCTCGGAGCAGCGTCGGGTCAGCTTGGTGGAGGGCGATGTCCTCAGCGTGGCGCTGGAGCCTGCCGAACTGCTGCTGGCGATGAATTTCAGCTATCAGTGCTTCAAGGACCGCGCCATGCTGCGGCGCTATTTCGAGTCCGTCCACCGCGGCCTGACCGACGATGGTGTCTTCATCATGGACGCCTTCGGTGGATACGATGCCTTCCGGGAAATGACCGAACGCACCGACCACAAAAAATTCACCTATATCTGGGATCAGCATCGCTACGATCCCATTACCGGCGATATGCTGTGTTATATCCACTTCGCCTTTCCCGACGGATCCAAACTCAAACGCGCCTTCGCCTATGAATGGCGGCTTTGGACCCTTCCGGAACTCCAGGAGATCCTCCGGGAGGCCGGCTTCCAGCGCGTCACGGTCTATTGGCAGGGTACGGAGGAGGGCACCAACGAAGGCGATGGCGTCTTCGAGCCTGCCGAGCACGGCGAAGCGGATCCTGCCTGGATCTGTTTCGTCAGCGCCGAGAAATAATCTCGCCGATATCTTGCACTTCGAAAGGCAGTATTGCGCGGCGCCGTGCCGTGTCGGCGCCCGTCGCTTTCCGCAGCGCCTAGTTTCTTGCAGCTTCACGTGGCACTCTAGCTTGACGCATGTCAGGCAGACCGCGCCAAAGCGTTGAACCGCGACGTACTACACTGTATTCATAGCCGTGTATGCGCCGACGCCGGTGCCGCCGAAACCCGACGAACATCCCTTAAAGGAGAACCTACATATGAAACGGACCCTCTTGATGACAAGCCTGTTCGCGGGATTGTCCATGCTGTCGACGGGGTGGGCCGAAGAGGACGTCGCGGCGCGTAAAGCGGCCGCCGAAGCGGCGGCGCAAAGCCTGATGCAGGATCTCGGTGGGCGCCTGAAGCAGGAGATGTCGGCCGGCGGACCGCAGCAGGCGATCGCCGTCTGTCGCGATGCCGCGCCGCAGATTGCCGGAGAACTGTCGCGGGCCAACGGCTGGCGGGTGACGCGGGTCTCCACCAAGGTGCGCAACCCGATGCTGGGTACCCCGGATGTCTGGGAGCAGGGCGTACTCGCACAATTTTCCGAGCGCGTCGCAAAAGGTGAAAGTCCCGCGGGCATGGCCCACTCGGAGGTCGTCGAAGAACCGTCCGGCCAATATTTCCGTTACATGAAGGCGATCGGTGTACAGGGCGCCTGCCTGCATTGTCACGGTAGCGATGCGCAGATCACCGACCCGGTGCGCGCGGAACTAAAGCGCCACTACCCGCTCGATGAGGGCACGGGTTATTCCGAGGGCGACTTGCGCGGTGCGGTCAGTATCAAACAACCGATGGACATACCGTTGCGCGCGGCGAAGGCCCCATAGACCGTCCGGAGCGATTCGCGCGACGCGCGTAACCACATGCAGCCCGGATCGGAATCGAAACCGGCAACGAAGGAGTACGTACTATGGCTCACATCGTCATCATGGGCGCCGGGACCGGCGGTATGCCTGCCGCGTACGAGATGCGCGAGGCGCTGGATCAGCGCCATGAAGTGACGCTGATCAATGCCTCACCGAGCTTCAATTTCGTGCCCTCGAATCCCTGGGTTGCCGTGGGCTGGCGCACGGCGGACGAGGTCGGCTTTCCGATCGAACCCTGCGTGGCACGCAAGGGCATTCGCTTCGTCGGGCAAGCGGTCACCAGGATCGACGCCGACGACAACAAGCTGCTGCTCGAAAACGGCGAAACCCTGGCGTACGACTATCTGGTGATCACCACCGGACCGAAACTGGCCTTCGACGAAATCGAGGGCGCGGGCCCGGAAACCGGCTTTACGCAGTCGGTCTGCACCCTGCCGCACGCCGAACACGCTTACACCGCGTATCGGAAATTCATCGAGAATCCCGGCCCGGTCGTGATCGGTGCGGTACAGGGTGCGAGCTGTTTCGGGCCGGCCTACGAGTTCGCCTTCATCCTGGATGCCGATCTGCGCAAGCGCAAAATCCGCGACCGTGTCCCTATGACGCTGGTCACCAGCGAACCCTATGTGGGCCATATGGGCCTCGGCGGCGTCGGCGATTCGCGTGGGCTCCTGGAATCCTCGCTGCGGCAGAATCACATTAAATGGATCGTCAACGCCAAGGTCACGCGCGTCGAGGCGGACAAGGTTCATGTCGATGAGCACAACGAAGCCGGTGAGGTGATCAAACACCACGAGTTGCCGTTCAAGTATTCGATGCTGATACCGGCTTTCAAGGGCGTCGAGGCCGTGGCGGCCGTCGAGGGTTTATGCAACCCACGCGGCTTCGTCCTGATCGACGAACACCAGCGCAATCCCAAGCATCCGAACATCTATTCGGCGGGCGTGTGCATCGCGATCCCGCCGGTCGAGGCGACGCCCGTACCGACCGGCGCGCCCAAGACGGGTTACATGATCGAGTCCATGATCACCGCCGTCGTCGGCAATATAAAGGCCGAGCTGGAAGGCCGCACGCCGACCGAAACGGCCACCTGGAACGCGATCTGTCTGGCCGACATGGGCGATACGGGCGCGGCCTTCGTCGCCTTGCCCCAGATACCGCCACGTAATGTCACCTGGGCGCGCAAGGGTAAGTGGGTGCACTGGGCCAAGGTCGGGTTCGAGAAATATTTCCTGCGCAAGATGAAGAGCGGCAATTCGGAGCCCTTCTACGAGCGTTACGTGCTCAAGGCCTTGGGCATCGCGCGACTGAAGGGGTGAGCGTTGCGACGTCCGCCGTGGCGCTCGTCATCGCCTCCGAAGTGCCCGCGCTGGACGCTACCAACGTTCCGGAATGCGTTTATTGATGACGAAGCGTTTGCCGTCCATCGAGACGTAGCCGCCGGCCCGAAGGTCTTTGAGAATGCGGCTCACCATTTCCCGCGACGAACCCACTTGGTCGGCGATGTCCTGCTGCGTCAAGGGCGGCGTGATGGTGCGACCGTCCTCCTCGATCGCGACCTTCAGCAGGACATTGGCGATGCGCCCGAACACATCCATCAGCGCCAGGTCCTTGGCGTGGTGGGTCGTCTTGCGTAACCGCTGTCCGATACCCTGAAGCAGTCTTATCGCGACGCGTGGATTCGCTTCGAGGTAGTCGAAGAAATAAGCCCTGGAAAGGATCGACAACCGGCATTTGCTGACCGCTTCTATCGAAGCCGAGCGCGGTTCTTCGTCGATCAGGGAAAGCTCCCCGAAGTAATCGCCCGGTCCCAGCCGGTTGACCACGTTGTTCCGGCCGTCCTCGTCGCTCACGAACACCTTCACTTCGCCACTGAGAATGATATACAGCGAGTTCGATGTGTCGCCCTCGGTGATGATGATGCTGTTCTTGTCGAACGTACGGACCGTCGAGGCGGCCGCAATCTGCGCCAGGTCGTTGTCCTCGACGTTGGCGAACAGGGGAACGGTGCGGAGGGCCTCGACGGACATGGGGCGATTCTATACGAAGGGTCCCGCGTGGGCAGAATCGGCTGTCCGTCTAATATTTCCCTCGCCGGCCACATCCCGTATGCTGGCCCGGTGCAGCCGGGCCGAGGCGCCTAGTGTCAAGACGTTGTCACTGAGTGTGAGGGCTCGTTCCAGCACGCCGTGGGTCGAAGCGCAGCCGAACATGCGCCGCCGCACAGGGGAGGGGAGTCGTGGGAATCACCGCCAAATTCAATCTGATCCTGGTCACGGTGTTGGGTGCCGGCTTTGCACTGATCGCAGTGACGACGCATCGGACACTCTACGACAATGCCTACCACGAGGTCCTGGGACAGGCCGGCCTGATGATGGACAGCGCCATGGCCGTGCGGGGATATACCTTCGACGAGATCCGT
>JBAYTM010000261.1:0-4357 GCA_041675685.1 Thiohalobacteraceae bacterium | reverse complement strand
CGGCGAGCGAGTAGCTGGTCGGTCCGCACAGATCGCAATGCTTGCCGACGGTCTCCTGATTGCGCAGCGCGCGGGTCATGGCCTCTGCGACATCGCCGGCATAGACAGGCGCGAAGCGGCTTTCGGCGCAGGCCAGAGGGAAAACGCCCGGCGAAAGCTTGAGCAGCGTGGCGAAACGATTGAAGAAGCTGTCGCCCGGCCCGAACATGACCGAAGGACGGAAGCTGGTGACTTCCACGCCGCGGACGGCCGCGGCATGTACGAGATCCTCGCCGCGGCCCTTGCTGCGCAGGTAGAAACTGTGTTCCTCGCGCGGGTAGGCATTCAGGGCGCTCATGTGCAGCAGACGGTTCACGCCGGTCGCGCACATGGCTTCGACTACGGCGCCAGGCAACTCCACATGCACACGTTCGAAACCGCGACCGCCGTGCCCGCGTTCGTTGAGAATGCCGATCAGGTTGACGACGGCGTCGCAGCCGCCGATCAAGCGCCGCAGCACCGCGGGTTCGAAGACGTTTGCCTCGACCAGTTGGGCGCGCGGGTTGACCAGCAGATCGCGATGGCGCTCGCGACGACGTGTCGGTATGCGGACGTTGAAGCCGGCACGGGTCAGGTGATGGACAAGGTGATGCCCGACGAAACCGGTACCCCCGAGGATGCAAACCTGTGGCTCTTTCATGCAGCGGCTCTTGATCCGGCTTTTTATGTGGATTGCGGCACGCCATAGTGGCGGCGGCTGTCGGAGAGGTCAAGGTCCGGGCGGCCGCGGTCAGCGCCGTGGCGGCTGGATCAGGTCAGGCATCCTCCGGCTGAGCGGCGTGATCGGTCGCTCGAGCCGCGCGTCGTATACCGTTGCGAACGCCAGCACGCCGCGCACGTAACCACGGGTTTCGGTGAAGGGGATGGTGTCGACCCAGCGCGGTGTGGGCAGTGGATCGCTCGTGGGCAGCCAGCCGCGCACGCGGTGCGGCCCGGCGTTGTAGGCGGCCGTCGCGAGCACCTTGTTACCGAGCTTGTCCAACGCCTGCTTCAGATAATTGCTTCCCAGGCGGATATTCGCATCGGCCTGCAGGAGCGTGCGAGCGCTTGGCTTTGGCAGCTTCAGCATGCGCGCCACCTCCGCCCCGGTCGCGGGCATCAATTGCATCAGACCCAGTGCGCCGGCCGGCGACCGTGCATCGGCCATGAAGGCGCTCTCCTGACGCATGATGCCGAAGATCCACGAGGGATCCATGTCCAACTGCGCGGCAATGCGCTGCACCTCGTTCGCGTAGAGCACCGGGAAGCGTAGGTCGAGGTCGTCCTGATGGTCCGAACGGCCGGCAGTCATGATGGCGCGGTCGTGCCAGTTCCACCGATGCGCCAACACCGCGGCAAGTTGCAGCTCGCGCCCCGAAAGTTCGCGCGCGCCGTAGAACCACTCGCGGCGCGCGTCGTAGATCAGATCGGCGCGCAGCAGCTCGCCGGCGCGCAATAACGCCGGATGTTCGCGCTGCAACTGCTCCAGCTCTGCGTCGGTGGCGCTGATGGATCGATGCAGCATGCGGTAGTCCTGTCCCAGGATGTCGGCGGCCAGAAAACCATGGTAGGAACGTTCCTCCGCGAGCGCACGCAGTGCAAGCGTGGCCGCCTCGCTGTCGCCAAGCGCGCTTTGCGCCTGCGCCCACCAATACCGCCACTCGTCCACCTTGCGTTCGTCGGCCGGCATCGAATCGACCGCGGCCGCGACCGCCGGCCAATCCCCGTGCAACAGTGCGCTGCGCGCTTGCCATTCGCGCACGCTGCGATCTCGCGCCGGCTCGGGTACCTCTGCCAGCAGGCGGTGCGCCTCTGGAAGGCGCTTGTAGCCCGCCTGCAACGCGATCAGGCGCTGTGTCTGCGACAACTGCTCAGGGCTGAATGCGTAGTCTTCCCGTATCGACGTCCACCACTGGTGTGCTGCCAGGGCATCGTTGCGCGCCAAGCGGGCTGCGGCGTGCGCCAGAATCTCGCGGGAACGCAGCGTGTCTTTGCGCAGCGCGGGGAGGTCTCGCGCGCGTGACGGGTGCTGGTGAACCTCGCGCCAGACTTCTACCCAGCTGCGCTCGTCCGCGGGAAGCATCCGTGCCAGGAACGAGGCCAAGCTCGGCGCGTTCGCCTCCATCGCCCGGCCAATACGTGTCCAGACCAGTTCTTCGGTCATGCGGGGACTGGCGATCAGTACCTTGAAGACCGGATCGCAACTATCCGGTTGCGACCGACCGACCAGCCACAGCGTGGTGGCGGCGTCCAGCCACTCGGCCGCCGGCGGGTCGCGGCGCGTCGCGCGCAGGTGGTAGCACTGCAATTCCACGTCCGCCTGGTCGGCCGCGTAAAAGTCCTGGAAGCGAGTCCATTCGTGCTGGCGCGCCAAGTGATACAGCCAACTGCGCCGCAGCCGCTCGCTCAGGGGCGAATTCGCGTAATCGTCGAGAAACTCGCGCACTTCGGCGTCCCTCGCGCGCGCCAGGTTTGCGGTGATCCGGTCGTAACGCAGATAGGAATAGAGCGGGTACTCGCGGAGTTCCGCCTCGAGCCGTTCGAAGCGCTGCGTCTGCCCGGCCTTGGATGCCTTGCGCGCTTCCAGAAACTGCGCACGGTCGTCCGCATAGCGATCGGCTGCTGCGGCCGCAGGCGTCAGCGACAGCACAAAGAGCGCTGCCAGAAAATTACGTAATATGGTTTGCATCCTCTATAGTAGAACCCAGAGGCGCGTCCACAACAAACATGGACAGACAAGGGGAATCGGTATATGGCGTTCAAATCCGTGAATCCATTCAACGGCCAGACGCTGCGAATGGTCGATGCATGGAACGAGACGCAGCTCGACCAGGCGCTGGCGGCGGTTGCGGCGGCGACACCGGGCTGGGCCGAACGCAGTTTTGCTGAACGTGCGGAACCGTTGCGCAAGGCGGCGCAGGTATTGCGCACGCGGCGCGACGAGTTGGCGCGCATCATCTCCACGGAAATGGGCAAGTTGATCGTCGAGGCGCGTGGCGAAATCGAAAAGTGCGCCTGGGTCTGTGAGTACTATGCCGCGCATGCGGAGGCCTTTCTGGCGGACGAGCAGATGGAGAGCGATGCAGGCCGCAGCCTGGTCGCCTATCAGCCGCTCGGCACGGTGCTGGCCGTGATGCCCTGGAATTTCCCGTTCTGGCAGGTGTTCCGTTTTGCCGCGCCGGCGCTGATGGCCGGCAATACGGGCCTGCTGAAACACGCGTCCAACGTGCCGGGCTGCGCGCTCGCGATCGAAGAGGTCTTTCTCGAGGCCGGTTTGCCGGCGAACGTATTCCGCACGCTGATGATACCCGCAGGCCGGGTCGGACGCGTGATCGACGACCAGCGGGTGCATGCGGTGACCTTGACCGGCAGCGAGCCCGCAGGACGTTCGGTGGCGGCGGCTGCCGGTGCGCAGATCAAGAAGACCGTGCTCGAGCTGGGCGGCTCGGATCCGTTCATCGTGCTGGAAGATGCCGATTTGACACTTGCGACACAAATTGCGCTGACATCCCGCTTCCTCAATGCCGGGCAGTCCTGCATCGCCGCCAAGCGTTTCATCGTCGTCGACGCTGTCGCCGACGCGTTCGTCGCCGGCTTCAAGGCCGCGGTCGAAACGCTACGGCCGGGCGATCCTTTGGACGAGGCCACGACCTTTGCGCCCATGGCCCGCGTCGATCTGCGTGACGAGCTGCATCAGCAGGTCGTCGACAGCATCCTCAAAGGCGCAGTCGCCATCACCGGGTGCCGCCCGGTGCCCGGTGACAACGCCTTCTATGAGCCTTCCATCCTGGACCGCGTCGCGCCCGGTATGCGGGCCTACAGCGAAGAGTTCTTCGGCCCGGTGGCGCTGGTGTTGCGCGTGCCGGACGAGGCGGAAGCGGTACGGATCGCCAACGACAGCAGCTTCGGTCTGGCCGGAAGCGTCTGGACGCGCGACAGCGCGCGCGGGGAGCGCGTCGCACGCCGGTTGCAATGCGGCGCGGCCTTCGTCAACGGACTGGTAAAGAGCGATCCCCGTCTGCCCTTCGGCGGCATCAAGAACTCGGGCTACGGCCGCGAGCTGTCGCGGCACGGCATCCAGGAATTCGTCAACGCGAAGACGATCTGGGTTCGTTGAAAGAGAACTTTAACCGCGAAGGACGCGAAGGCGCGCGAAGTAAAGAGAAAGATCAGTAAAGGAAACTCTGATCAATCCCAGTTTCGTCATTCCCGCGAAAGCGGGAATCCAGAAATTCAAAGACATGGATTCCGGCCTGCGCCGGAATGACGGATTGTTCAGATCTTCCTAAAGTAAATGCTGTGCGTTACGCCTTCGAGAAGGGGGGGGCCTGGCTGGAGG
>JBAYTM010000260.1:0-4360 GCA_041675685.1 Thiohalobacteraceae bacterium | reverse complement strand
CTCCACCACGTTGTCGAGCATCCGGGTGAATACGGCCACCACCTTGCGGTACTCGTCCCAGTCGAAGCGCGCGCGCTCGGTGAAGGGATCGATGACGAATTTGGTCAGATTCACGGAACCCAGCAAACAGGAACCGTACGGCGGCAAGGGCTGCTCGCCACAGGGATTGGTGGCGCGGATGTTCTCGCAGAACCAGTTGTTGTTCATCTCGTTGACTTTGTCGATGAGGATGAACCCCGGCTCGGCGAAGTCGTAGGTCGAGGCCATGATCACGTCCCACAGCCGTTGCGCGCGGATGGTCCGGTAGACCTTGCAGGCGACCTGGCCGACATCGTTGGTCACATAGCCTTCCTTGATGGGCCAATCGCGCCATACGACCTGCTCAGGGTCCCCGAAGTTCAGGTCGGCGTCGTCGCGTTCGGCGGTGAGGATGGGGAACGCCAGCTTCCATTGCGCATCGGCCTTGACGGCCTCCATGAACTCTTCGGTAATCAGCAGGCTCAGATTGAACTGCCGCAGGCGGCCGTCTTCGCGCTTGGCGCGGATGAAATCCATCACGTCCGGATGCCCGACATCGAAGGTTGCCATCTGCGCGCCGCGCCGACCGCCGGCCGAGGACACCGTGAAACACATCTTGTCGTAGATATCCATGAACGACAGCGGGCCCGAGGTGTAGGCCCCCGCCCCTGCCACGTAGGCGCCGCGCGGTCGCAGCGTCGAGAACTCGTAGCCGATGCCACAACCCGCCTTCAAGGTAAGACCCGCCTCGTGGACCTTTTCCAGGATGTTGTCCATGGAGTCGCGGATGCTGCCGGAGACGGTACAGTTGATGGTCGAGGTCGCCGGCTTGTGTTCCAGGGCGCCCGCGTTCGAGGTAATGCGGCCGGCGGGAATGGCGCCGCGGCGCAGCGCCCAGAGAAACTGCTCGAACCAGGTTTCGCGCAGCTCGGGGGTCAGCTCCACTTCGGACAGCGCCTTGGCGATGCGTTGGTAGGTGGCGTCGATGTCCTTATCGACCGCCTGACCGGACTTGGTCTTCAGGCGATACTTTTTGTCCCAGATGTCCTGCGACGCGGACTGCAAAGGAATGTCGGCAGCCGCTGTGGCCACCGCCTTGAGGTGTGCTGGCTTCATCGAACCTCCTGGTTCCCTGGGTTGTCGTCTGCTCGGGGCGGCGTTCACCCCATGGGGAATTTTAGAACCCGGCGACATAGCGATGATGGTGTCTGATCGGCACACAAGATATTGTGTCGACCGACGTAGGGTAGGCGTCAGCTCAGAGGCTGTCAACCCGCAGATGCAATTATTTTTATTTAAATAAAACAACTAGTTACGTGAATTCTTCTGACAGGCCGCGCCTAAGCAAGGACCCTGCCAAGGACGGCGCCGCCGCAGCCCTAAACACAAGATGTTGTGTTTTCTAGGCATAGGCCGCCGCGAGAGCCGCTGGGCGCCTGAAAACCGCCTTCCCCGGGGCTTGGCCACCGCGCGCGGCCCCTTGATGTCGCGGCCCACCATACCCATATCAATGTCAGACCGGAACCCGGATATCCGGACGACCGGGGGTTCAACCGCACTCTAAGGAGGAACACTTCATGAATATGGTCCGTTACGAACCCTGGAGCCTGCTCAATCAGCTGCATAATGAGATCGACCAGCTGTTCACGCCGCCCCGCCGGCGCCTCGGCGAGGACAACGCCAATGTCGCCACCAGCGACTGGGCACCCGCGGTGGACATCAAGGAAGAGCCGGAACGCTTCGTGATCCACGCGGATATCCCGGGCGTGGACCCGAAGGACATCGACGTCCATATGGAAGACGGCATCCTCACCATCAAGGGTGAGCGCCAGGCGGAAAACCGGGAAGAGCGCGAAGGTTACAAGCGCGTCGAACGCGTGCGTGGCAGCTTCTATCGCCGCTTCAGCCTGCCGGATACCGCGGATGCCGAAGGCATCAGCGCGAAATGCCAGCACGGCGTTCTGGAGCTGGTCATACCGAAACAGGAAAAGGTGCAGCCGCGCCGGATCCAAGTGAACAGCTGAACGGGAACCCCGGCGACTGTCACTGCGCCGGAATGGCGCGGTGACAGTGCCGGCTTGCGGGCTCGCTTATGGAGTTCAAAGACTATTACGCCACCTTGGGCGTCGCCAAAGATGCGACTCAGGACGACATTAAACGCGCGTACCGGAAGCTCGCGCGCAAGTATCACCCCGACGTTAGCAAGGAGCCCGACGCCGAGGCCCGTTTCAAGGAATTGAACGAGGCCAACGAGGTTTTAAAAGACCCGGAGAAACGCGCCGCCTACGACCAGCTGGGCAGCCAATGGCGCAGCGGTCAGGAGTTCCGTCCGCCGCCGGACTGGGACGTGGGCTTCGAGTTCAGCGGTCGCGGCCCGAGCGCGGGCGAGGCACGCGACTTCAGTGATTTCTTCGAGGCGTTGTTCGGCGCCCGCTCACCCTTTACCGGTGGGCCGGGTACGCGCGGCGACGGCCGCCTGCGCGGCGAAGACCACCACGCCAAGATACTCATCCGCCTGGAAGACAGTTTCCATGGCGCCCAACGCAGCATTCAGCTCCAGGTTCCTGAGGTCGATGCGCGCGGTCGCGTCGTACTGCGCAGCCGCACACTCAACCTGCGCATTCCGAAAGGCGTCGCCGCCGGACAGAAGATCCGCCTGGGCGGCCAGGGGGCACCCGGGCTTGCCGGCGGGCCGGCCGGCGACCTGTACCTGGAGATCGAGTTCGAACCGCACACCCTGTTTCAACTCGACGGGCGCGACCTGCATTTGAATCTGCCGCTCACACCCTGGGAGGCCGCGCTGGGCGCCTCGGTCAAGGTCCCCACGTTGGGCG
The DNA here is from genome assembly GCA_041675685.1 of Thiohalobacteraceae bacterium. Taxonomy (GTDB): domain Bacteria; phylum Pseudomonadota; class Gammaproteobacteria; order Thiohalobacterales; family Thiohalobacteraceae; genus JAHJQQ01. Next base: position 1,508 of record JBAYTM010000260.1, on the reverse strand, counting down.
GTCGGCTGGACGTCAAGATTCCCGCCGGCTCGCAGACCGGACAGAAACTGCGCCTCAAGGGTCGCGGCCTGCCCGGCCAGCCGCCGGGTGACCAATATGTCATCGTAAAGATCGTCAACCCGCCCGTGGACGAGACGTCACGCGAGCTCTATCAGCGCATGGCGCGCGAGCTTGGTTTCAATCCGCGCGCCGGATGGGAGGACTACAGTGGCGCCACATGACCCCAGCCCACCGTCGATCGAATCGTTGTACCAGCAGCTCGAACTGACACTGGTGGAGTTCTGCGAGGCCTGCGGCGTGCAGACGGAATATCTGCTCGAGATGGTCGAGCAGGGCCTCGTCGAGCCACAGGGACCGACGCCCGCCGCCTGGCGGTTCGACGCATCGGCGCTGGAACGGGCGCGCACCGGCTTGCGCCTGCAGCGCGATCTGGATCTCAATCTGGCGGGCGCCGCACTGGCCTTGGATCTGCTCGATGAACTGCGCGTGCTGCGCCGTCGCGTCGCGCTGCTCGAACGCCAGCTGTTCGAGTTTTAACGGGACAGCCAGGCGTTCAATTTCCCGGCAATAGTATCGACTTCACCGAGGAGGGCTGCACCGTCATGAACACTTTGGATCGCCTTACCGACAACCTCACCCGCGCCTGGGACAACCTCGCCGAGGGTTGGCAGCAGCTGCGCGAACGCGCCGGCGCGGCGCTCACCCACTTCGCACCTGGCGGCCGCGAGCGCAACGGCATCGAAACCCGTGACGAGCAGGTCCTTCGGCGCGCCTCGCGTTGGGGCCTGCTCGCCGCGGAACTGCGCGAGACGCCGACCGACCTGCGGGTGCGCCTGGAGGCGCCGGGCATGGAGGCAGACCAGTTCGACATCCGCGTCGCCGACGGCGTGCTGTACGTGCGTGGCGAAAAGCAGGTGCAACGGGAATCGCGCGAAGGCCGCTTCCACATCCTCGAATGTGCCTATGGCAGTTTCGAGCGCAGTATCCCGCTGCCGCTCGCAGTCGACGATGCGGCTGCGAAGGCAAGCTATCGGCGCGGCGTGTTGGATATCACCTTGCCCAAGATCCCCCAAGCGTCCGCCAAGCGCATCAACGTCGAAGGATAACCGCATGCCGATCCGATCTCCGCGGCGCGCCGGTCGCGCGCTGCTGTTCTGTCTTGTATTCGCGTTGCAGCCCGGCTTCGCGGCACTGCCGGCCGCCGTCGAAGGCGAGCCGTTGCCGACGCTCGCACCCATGCTGCGGGAGGTCACGCCGGCCGTCGTGAATATCGCCACCGTCGGACGCGTACGTATCCAGCAAAACCCGCTGCTGAACGATCCCTTTTTCCGACGCTTCTTCGATATCCCGGATCGCCCGTTGGAACGCCAGACGCAAAGCCTGGGTTCCGGCGTCGTCGTCGACGCCGCGAAGGGCTATGTATTGACCAACTACCATGTCATCCACCAGGCCGAGCAGATCCGCGTCGCGCTCAACGATGGCCGTCAGTTCGACGCCGAGCTGATCGG
>JBAYTM010000259.1:0-4363 GCA_041675685.1 Thiohalobacteraceae bacterium | reverse complement strand
GCACAACAGGGCATGAATGATGAACGCGGCATCCCGGAACCAGAAACGTTTGTAGGTGTACGGCCCCGGATAGACGTCGTCCGGCGAGTGCAGGATCAACGACGTGACGGCGGCGTCGTACAGAAACTGGTAGTGCGGGTCCGGGCAGACCAGCCGGCAACGCCCGCGCCGCTCGCTGTCCCAGGCATCCGCCACCAACTCGGTGGCGACGTCCGCGGCCAGGGGGATGCTCGCAGTCAGTTCGGTCTCCGTACCCGGTTGAATCTTGAACAGCGCCGCGGCGGTGAGCATGCCCAGTTCGCAACGGCCTTCGACCTGATCGGTCGAGTCTTTGAGATGGATATAGACGTCGCCCTGCGCGTAATCCGAGACGTGGTGCCGCTCGGCCGGCGCGCTGAACTCGACGCGCTGCCGATCGTCGATGGTCCAGGCGTCGCGCCCGCGCGCCAGCCTGACCCTGTTGACGAGACTGACGCCTTCCGGATTCTGTGGCCGCAGTGCGAGCACCAGCCAGGCGCGGGTCTCCGCGCGCGCCTGCAGGCGCAGTTTGCAGGTGGGGATGCCGGATTCGATCTCGACCCAGGCGCTGGCGGTCAGGGCCAGGCCGTCCATTTCCGTCGCGGTGACGACGCGCACGCCCGCATCCATTTCCTGGTGCTGCCGCGCGCTGGCCGCGCGCGACGGCAGCAGGCAACGGCCGTCCTCGGCGAGCAGCCAACCGTCCAGCGACCAGCCGTCCAGAAACGGCGTCAGCAACCCGCGCGGATCGACGATCGGCAGTTCGTCGCAATCCGGATGACCGATGGCGGTCCAGTTGCGATGGCTCAGATTGACGTGCGTGATCGAAAAGGCGCGCGGGATGAAAGATTCGTCGTTGGGATCGAACTGGCGCTCGGTCCAATAGGGCCAGACCCAATCCAGGTTGTGCTGGATGACGCGACTGTTGATCAGTCCGCGCGCATGAAACACCGCGCCCGCGCGCAACAGCTCGATGGGCTCGCCGACTTCGGAGGGTTGCGCGAAGCTCTGCAACCGCGCCATCAGCGCAATCGGATCCAGAAAGCCCTTCTTGCGCGCGACGCGTCGCACCAGGAAACGCCAGGGCAGCAGCCGCATCCAGGTCATGACTGTTGCTCCTCGATGGCGCCTTGCTCGGTGTAGCGCGCCAGGGCCCGCTGCGCGAGGTGATTGAGATAGAGCACGGCGACGACCGTGGCGACGAAGCCGCCGCCGTACAAGGCCCACTCCAGCGGCGAACGTCCCATGTCGCGGGCGCCGAAGGTCGAGACGTCGGCGGCAATCGAGCCGAGATAGACATTGTGCACGGAGAAGGGAATGAACCCAACCAGAGAGCCGCCGGCGTAGCCGCGCAGCGCGAAGGGCGTCAAGCCGAAAAAATAGTTCGAGATCTTGCCCGGGAAGAATGGAATCAGGCGTGTCAGCAACACGATCTTCCAGCCGTTCGGCGTCAGTTCATCGCTCACCAGTCGCAGTTTGCTGTGCGCCATGACGAAGGCGCGGGCGCGCTCCCCGAACAGGTGGCGGGCGATCAGAAAGGCCAGCACCGCCCCAAGCGTGGTGCCGGTGACCACATAAATTGAACCCTCGATCACGCCGAACACGAACCCCGCGCCCGTGGTGAACAGGATGCCGGGCAGCAACAGCACCACGACCGCCGCCATGATCAGGATGAACAGCACCGGCGCCCAGATGCCCTGCGCCTCGAACCACTGAAGCAGATCGATGATCTGTTCATGGACATCGAAATAGACCAGCACGCCGAGTACCACCGCGACGAACAGAATGCTGGCGGCAATTCCCCAGAGTGGTGATCGCGAGGCGCTTTTGGCGCGAGTCGGTGCGGTTTCGCTCATAGGCCATCCGTTTAATTTGGTGCTGGTTGCTAAAGACACTCGGATCACATCTCTTGTCATTCCGGCGCATGCCGGAATCCAGGGGAATCACCAACCTGGATGCCGGCCTTCGCCGGCATGACGATTAAGGAACCTCTGAACAATTCGTCATTCCGGCGCATGCCGGAATCTATGTCTTTGAATCTTTGGATTCCCGCTTTCGCGGGAATGACGGAATATGAATTGTTCAGAGGTTCCTTAAATCAGACGTTGCCTAGAGACTAGATACTAATTCACGCATCCGTTTTTGCATCGCGCCATCCGGCAGGCGTCCAGTGCCCGCACCGAGGTTGTCGATCAGGTGCTTGACCTTGCTGGTGGCCGGGATCACGCAGGTCACGGCCGGATTCGCCAATACGTACTTGAGCGCGAACTGTCCCCAGGACGTGCAATCGAATTCGGCGGCCCAGTCCGGCAGCGGTTTGCCGCGCACCTGCTGGAACCAGTCGCCGTCCTCATAGGCGCGGTTGATCAACACGGCCTGACCGCGTTCCTGGGCCAGCGGCAACAGGCGTCGTTCCGCGTCGGGCGTCACCACCGAATAATTGAACTGCACGAAGTCGAGGTCCTCGGCGCGCATCAGGCGTTCCAGTTCGTCGAAGGCGTCGACGCGATAATGCGTGATGCCGATATACCGTACGCGGCCTTCCTCTTTCCAGCGGCGCAGTGTCTCCAGTTGCCGTTCCACGTCGATCAGGTTGTGGACCTGAAAGAGATCGAGCGGCTGGCCGCCGAGTCGCTGTTGCGAGCCTTCCATGCGCGCGATACCGTCCTGTTCACCGCGCCGATCCACTTTGCTGGCCATGAACAGTTGATCGCGGATACCCAACTCTTCGGCAAGCCGGCCGACGACGGCCTCGGCATTGCCGTAGGACGGCGCCGTGTCGACCAGGCGGCCGCCGCGGTCGACGAAGGTCTTCAGCACCTCACGCAAGGGCGCGAGGTCCTGGTCGGGATCGGTCTCGAAGGAACCCGATGTGCCCAGGCCGACCACAGGGATCATTTCATTGCTGCTCGGGATCGGGCGCTTGTGCAGAGTCGCGGCGCCGAACACCGTGGCGTCGGTGGCCCCGGCGGTATTGGCGGCGCTGGCGGACGCAGGCAACGCGCCCCAGGCGCAGGCGGCGAGCAGGGTCTTCAGGGTGGCGCGCCGACGGAGATCGGTGCCCGGGTTCAATGACATTCGTCTTTTCATGAAGGCATCCTCGCGTTATGGACGGATCATTCCCGCTGCATCGCGGCCGCGGGCGGAAAGTCATTTGGCATCGTGTCGCGCAAGGCCTCCTGGCGCCGTCCCAGCCAGACGCCCAACCCCGCCCAGAGCAACGCCAGGGGCACCGCCAGCCAGGCGATGGCCGACAGGCCGAGGCCCAGCCCGGTGAGGCCGGCGAAGGCCCAGGCGCTCAGCGCGTCGCCACCGCGGTAGACCACGGTGTCGATGAAGTTTTTGGATTTGTATTTGTCGGTGCGCGGCAGCACGGTGAACAGGACCTCGCGGCCGGGACGAGTGAAGGCGTAATTGCCGGCGCGTCGCAATATCTGCACGCCGACCAGCACCGCCAGCACCGGATGGACGGCGAGCACCAGAAAGCCGACGGCGAGCCCGAGCGGGACCAGCGCCAGAGTGGTACCCAGGCCGAGATAGCGGATCAGGCGCGACGTGACGAACAGTTGCGCCAGTACCGTGAGCGTATTGACGGCGAGATCGATGGCGGCGAAGACCGCCGTGCGTTTTGCCGAATCGTCGAAGGCGTCGCGCACGATATGTGCCTGCTCGAAATACAGGAAGGTCGACAGGCTGGTGTAGAACAGCACGAACAGACAGATGGCGAGCAGATAGGGCGAACGCGCCACGCGTGTCGCGCCTTCCAGGATGCCGCCGCGGATCGCGCTCTCCCGGTCCGCCGCGCTGGCGTTCGGCGCATGTGCCGTCGCGCGGCGTTCCCAGCGCAGCAGGGCGTAGATGCACACCAGACTCAATAGCAGAAAGCCGATGCTGATCAGGCCCATGATTCCCAGGATGCGCGCCAGCATGCCGGGCTCGAGATGATGCGAATAGATCGCCACCGCCCAGGTCCAGCCCGACAGGATCTGCAGCCAGAGCAGGATCGAGCCTTCGTGCCCGCCCCACACCGCTGCCAGGCGATAGGCCCAGGGCAAGGCCGTGTTGGAATGCTGGACGACATAGCGCACGGAGAAGTCGTTGGCATAAAAGGACCACATCAGGCAAGCGAACGCCACCAGCACGAACAGCGCCTGCCCCACCGCCGCCGGCCGCCCCAGGGCCATCCAGGCGACCCGGCCGCGGGCCGCGCCCCACAGGGGCAGCACCACTTGCACGCAGGCCAGCAGCAGCGCGAGAGTCAGGGCAAAATGGCCGATCTCGGGAATCATGGCATGCCCCCACCGCCGGCCCGGCCCGCCAGCGTCCCGGTATTGGCCGCCAGGCG
>JBAYTM010000258.1:0-4371 GCA_041675685.1 Thiohalobacteraceae bacterium | reverse complement strand
GCCGAAGCCCTGCCACCGGCCTTCGACGTTGACGTAGGTACCCGAGGTTTCGCTGAACGGCGCGGCCGGCAGCAGGATGTCCGCGTGCTCGCGCAAGGCCGGCGTGGCGTAGGGCGTGATGGCGACGACCCAGGCCGCCGCGCCGAGCGCCTGCTGCGTGAGCGCCGGATTGGCGAAGTCGTACTCCGGCTCGCAGTTGAACAACATATAGGCACTGCGCGGCGTTCCGAGCATGGCCTGGACGTCGAGTCCGGCCGTGTCGCGGGCATTGCCGCCGGCGCTGCGGTGCGGAAGCGCCCCGGCCAGCCAGGCGCCAGCGCCGTTCGGGCCGTCCGACAGCAGGCCGACCCGCACGCCGGCGACTTCGCCCATCAACCCGGCCAGTGCGCGCAAGGTGCTCGCGGCCGGGTGTGCCGCGGCCACCAGACCGAGCAACAACAGCGGACGCGCGGCATCGGCCAGGGCCTGCGCAATGAGCGCATGACGCGGTGTGCTCTGTACCCCGTTCAAGAGGTCCCGAAGGTCGCTCGGTATCGCCACATTGCGGCGCTCGAGCAGCGCGGCGGCGACGGCGGCGAGTTCGCCGACCATGGCCGAAGGCTTGGCGACCAGTTGGTCGGCCAGCGGGAAATTGAAATCGTACGCGATCGGGTTGATGGCGGAGATTTTCGCACCCGCGAGGCTGGCCTTGCGCAACCGGTGCCCGATGATCGGCTGCTCTTTGCGCGGATTGGCGCCCACCAACAGCGCGGCGTCGCAGGTTTCGAGATCGGCCAGCGGACCGCCCAGCCAGGGGTACAGGGGCAAGCGATCCTGGTCAGTGAAGTCGGTCTGGCGCAGGCGATGGTCGATATTGGCGCAGCCCAGGCCGTCCGCCAGTCGCGCCAATAGATAGGCCTCTTCGAGCGTCGCGGTTGGACCGAGCAGCATCCCGACCTGGTCGCCGCCGCGTTCGCGCACAATGGCCCGCAGCCCGTCGGCGACGACTTGCAGTGCGGTTTCCCAGCTGATCGGCTCCCACTGGCCGTTGAGCTTGCGCATCGGCGTGCTCAGGCGATCGGCGTGGATGAGGCCCTGATAACTGAAGCGGTCGCGGTCGGACAACCAGACTTCGTTGATCGCTTCATTCTCGCGCGGCACCGCGCGCAGCACCTCTCCGCGACGCGCATGCAAGAACAGATTCGAACCCACGCAGTCATGCGGGCCGATGGTCGGGCATTGGTGGAGTTCCCAGGCGCGCGCCCGGAACCGGAACGGCTTGGACGTCAGTGCGCCGACCGGGCAGACATCGATGATGTTGCCTGACATCTCCGATTCGATCGCGCGCTCGACATAGGTGCCGATCTCCATCGCCTCGCCGCGCCCGGTACCGCCCATCTCCCGCTGACCGGCGATGACGTCGAGAAAGCGCACGCAGCGCGTGCAGTGAATGCAGCGCGTCATATCGGTCGCGATCAAGGGGCCGATATTCTTGTCCTTCACGACCCGCTTCTTTTCGCTGAAGCGAGAGACGTCGCGGCCGTAGCCGAGCGCAAGGTCCTGCAGTTCGCACTCGCCGCCCTGGTCGCAGATCGGGCAGTCCAACGGGTGATTGATGAGCAGAAACTCCATCACCGCCTTCTGCGCCTTGCGGGCATAGTCGGACTGCGTATGGATGCGCATGCCTTCGGCGATCGGCGTCGCGCAGGCCGGCAAAGGCTTGGGCGCCTTCTCGACCTGCACCAGGCACATGCGGCAGTTGGCGGCGATCGGCAGTTTGCTGTGGTAACAGAAGCGCGGCACGTCGATGCCGTGCGCGTCCGTGACCTCGATGATCATCTGGCCCTTGCGCGCCTGATAGGGCCGGCCGTCGATCTCGACGTTGACCGTATCCTCGGCGGGAAGCTCCGGTTTGGCGCTCATGCCGCGGCCCCTCGCGGCGTAGCAGGACCCGTCGCGCCGGCACCCACCATGCAGCGCTTGTGCGCGACGTGATATTCGAATTCGTGACGGTAGTGCTTCAAGAAGCTTTGTACCGGCCAGGCGGCTGCATCGCCGAAGGCGCAGATGGTGTGTCCCTCGATCTGACCGGCCGCGCTCACCAGCAGGTCGATGTCCTCGGGCCTGCCCTGCCCCCCCTCGATCCGCTTGATGACGCGGTACATCCAACCGGTCCCTTCACGGCACGGCGTGCATTGGCCGCAGGACTCGGCATAGTAAAAACGCGAGATACGCATCAGCGCACGCACCATGCAGGTGGAATCGTCCATCACGATCACGCCACCCGAGCCCAACGCCGAGCCGGCCTTGGACAGGGAGTCGTAATCCATGTCCACCTCCATGGCGACCTCCGCCGGCATGACCGGCATCGACGAACCGCCCGGGATGATCGCCTTGAGCCGATGGCCTTCGCGTACGCCGCCGGCCATCTCCAACAGTTCGCGAAACGGTGTGCCCATGCGGACTTCGTAGTTGCCCGGCCGGTTGACATGCCCGGACACGCAGAAGATTTTGGAACCGCCGTTGTTCGGCTTGCCGAGGTTCAGAAACCAGTCGGCGCCGTTGCGCATGATCGCCGGGACGGATGCAAGGCTTTCGGTATTGTTGATGGTGGTCGGCCGCCCATACAAACCGAAGTTCGCAGGAAACGGCGGCTTGAAACGCGGCTGGCCCTTCTTGCCTTCCAGAGAATTCAGCAAGGCGGTCTCTTCGCCGCAGATGTAGGCGCCGGCGCCGAGATAGCTGTAGAGATCGAAGTCGATGCCCGAGCCTTGAATGTCGCGTCCCAGCAGGCCGGCCGCATAGGCCTCCTTCAACGCCGCCTCGAAACGCTCGAAGGGCTCGTGATGGAATTCGCCGCGCATATAGTTGTAACCGACCGTTGCGCCGATGGCGTAACCGCCGATCGCCATGCCTTCGATCAGCGCATGCGGGTTGAAACGCAGAATATCGCGGTCCTTGCAGGTGCCCGGCTCGGATTCATCGGAGTTGCAGACGATGTACTTCTGCACCGGCGCCGTGCGCGGCATGAAACTCCACTTGAGCCCGGTCGGGAAACCCGCACCGCCGCGACCGCGCAGTGAGGATTTCTTCACCTCGTCGATGATGGCTTCGCGCGGCGTCTTCTCGGCAAGGATCTTCTTCCACGCCTGATACCCCCCGGTCTTGAGATAGTTCTCGAGCGTCCAGGGCTGGTCATACTGCAGCGTCGCGAAACAGACTTCGTTGGTCATATTAGATGCCCAGATGCAAGAGGCAAGAGGCAAGAGGCAAGTCGGAACACGCCTTACAGCGTGGGCACCCGCGGTTTTCCTTGTCTCTTGTCTCTTGTCTCTTGTCTCCTGTCTCTCATACAAAGTTATTCCAAACCATCGAGGAGGCTGTCCACCTTCTCGATCGTGAGATTTTCATGGTAATGACCGTTCACCGCCATCATCGGACCGCCGACACAGGCGGCCAGACACTCTTCTTCCAGCTTCAGGTAGATGCGGCCATCGGCAGTCGTCTCGCCCAGTTTGGCGCCCAGCTTCTTCTCGACGTGCTCGACGATGGCGTCCGCGCCACAGAGCATGCAGGAGATATTGGTGCAGATCGCCACCGTGTTGCGACCGACCGGCTTGGTCTCCAACATCGAATAGAAGCTTGCGACCTCGTAGACCGCCACCTTCGGCATGTCGAGATAGTCGGCGACCGCGTCCATGGCCGCGACACTGACAAATCCGTCCGCATGCTGCACGGCGTGCAGCGCCGCCAATACCGCCGACTGCTTCTGATCCGGCGGAAACTTGGTCAACCAATGGTCGACCTCCGCGCGGACCTCTGCCGGAAGCACATAGGCGTCGTTTTTCTGTTCCTGCGTGGTCATCTAAAAACCTTTTTGAACCGCCAAGGCGCCAAGTACGCCAAGGAACCTGTTTGAACCGCCAAGGCGCCAAGACGCCAAGAAAATCTTTTTGGAGTTAAACGCCCTCAGACGGTGGTTGCCAGCCCTACGCGCCACGCGCATCCGCGCAACGACGTGCATTAATCTTCCTTGGCGTCTTGGCGCCTTGGCGGTTCCAAAACGATTGGCGTCCTTGACGTCTTGGCGGTTCATATAAAAGATCACCGGTCGATCTCGCCGAAGACAATGTCCTGGGTGCCAATGATGGCGACGACATCGGCGAGCATGTGACCGCGGGCCATTTCGTCGAGTCCCGCCAAGTGCGCGAAACCGGGCGCACGCACCTTCAGGCGATACGGCTTATTGGCCCCATCGGAAATCAGATACACGCCGAACTCGCCCTTGGGATGTTCGATGGCGGCATAGACTTCGCCGGCCGGCACGCAGTAGCCTTCGGTAAAGAGTTTGAAGTGATGGATGAGTGCCTCCATATCGGCCTTCATCTCTTC
>JBAYTM010000257.1:0-4371 GCA_041675685.1 Thiohalobacteraceae bacterium | reverse complement strand
TCTACGTCCCCTTGCTCGCCCTGGTGTGTCTCATCGGCGGGCTGCTGGTGTACGGCGGCTACCGGTTCGGCGGTGGCGCCCAGACCGCGCAAACCGACCAGGCGGACGAACCTCCGAGCTGGCACGCCGAACTCGAAAGCCAGCGACAGGAACTGGAACGCGCCCGTCGCCGAGGTCAGGCACATCTGGATGCCTTGTCGCTGCGGGTCGCGCAGATTCAGGCCCAGGCCATGCGCCTGGACGGCTTGGGGCAGCGGCTGGTCGATCTGGCCGATCTGGACGAAGACGAATTCAATTTCGGTCAGACGCCGGCGCAAGGTGGCCCTGCCGACGCAGTCGAGCAGGACGGAGACTTCGCCCCGCCGGATTTCATGCTCGAGCTCGAGGCGCTGTCCGCCCAATTGAAGGAGCGCGAACGCCAGCTCATCGTCCTGGAGGACATGCTCGAGGATCGCCATCTCAGCAAGCAGGGTCGGCCGTCCGGCCGCCCGATCACCGAAGGCTGGTTGTCGTCGGGGTTCGGCAAGCGCACCGACCCCTTCACCGGGCGTCCCGCCGTTCACAACGGGGTCGATTTTGCCGGCAAGGCGGGTTCCCCTATTGTCGCCGTGGCGGCCGGGGTCGTGACCTGGGCCGGACCGCGCAGCGGCTACGGCAATCTGGTGGAGATCAACCACGGCCGGGGCTTCGTGACCCGCTATGCCCACAACCGCAAACACGAGGTCAAGGCGGGACAGTCGGTAAAGAAGGGGCAGCAGATTGCCGAAATGGGCAGCAGCGGCCGTTCCACCGGTCCCCACGTCCATTTCGAGGTCCTGCGCAACGGCAAGGCGGTCGACCCCAGACGTTACCTCACTGCGACGCGCTGAGCGCTGTTTCGCTGCCCCATCCGACCGCTTCGCGGCATCAGCCCGCCGATCCTCTCCGCGCCATATCCTGTGTGCTAATCCCAGGGAAGTTGCGGTATCATGCGACCCTTCGCGCATGCCGCTCACAGCAAGTAACGATCACACCCTCATGTTAGGAAACCTGGTTCGCAAGGTCTTTGGCAGCCGTAACGAACGCCAAGTCAAACGGATGTTCAAGTCGGTCGAGCAGATCAACGCACTCGAGGCCGACATCGCCAAGCTCAGTGACGAGCAGTTGCGTGCCCGCACCGCCGAGTTCCGCGAGCGCCTCGGTCAGGACGCGCAGCTCGACGATCTGCTCCCCGAGGCCTTTGCAGTGGTACGCGAGGCCGGTAAGCGCGTGCTCAACATGCGCCATTTCGATGTCCAGATGATCGGCGGCATGGTGCTGCATCAGGGCCGCATCGCCGAAATGCGCACCGGCGAAGGCAAGACCCTGGTGGCGACCCTCGCCGTCTATCTGAACGCGCTGCCGGGCAAGGGCGTGCACGTCATCACCGTCAACGACTACCTGGCGCGACGCGACTCGGCCTGGATGGGCAAACTGTACGGCTTCCTCGGCCTCACCACGGGCGTCGTGGTCGCGGGCATGTCTTCGGAAGAAAAGCGCGCCGCCTACGGCTGCGATATCACCTACGGGACCAACAACGAATACGGCTTCGATTACCTCCGCGACAACATGGCCTTCCGCATGGAGGACAAGGTCCAGCGCGAACTGCACTATGCGGTGGTCGACGAGGTCGACTCGATCCTGATCGACGAGGCGCGCACGCCGCTGATCATCTCCGGCCCGACCGACGATAACAGCGAACTGTATACGCGCATCGGTCAGCTTATTCCCGGGCTGGTTCGGCAGCAGGAAGAAGACGGTCCGGGCGACTACTCGGTCGACGAGAAAAACAAGCAAGTCCTGTTGACCGAAGAGGGCCACGCCCGGGTCGAAGAGCTGCTCGGCAAGGCCGGGCTGTTGGGTGAAGGCGAGAGCCTGTACGACGCCGCCAATCTCGGTCTGATGCACCACCTCAACGCGGCATTGCGCGCGCAGGTGTTGTTTCATCGTGACGTCGATTACATCGTCAAGGACGACGAGATCGTCATCGTCGACGAATTCACCGGCCGCACCATGCCGGGCCGGCGCTGGTCCGAAGGCCTGCACCAGGCGATCGAGGCAAAGGAAGGCGTGCGTATCCAGAACGAGAATCAGACGCTCGCCTCGATCACTTTCCAGAACTATTTCCGCCTGTACGACAAGCTCGCCGGCATGACCGGCACGGCCGATACCGAGGCGTTCGAGTTTCAGCAGATTTATGGCCTCGAAGTCACGGTCATCCCGACGCACCGCCCGATGGTGCGCAAAGACCTCGGCGACCTGGTCTTTCTCACCAAGACCGAAAAGTTTGCGGCCATCATCGAAGATATCCGTGATTGCCAGAACCGCGGACAGCCGGTGCTGGTCGGCACGACTTCGGTGGAGACCTCCGAGTCCCTATCCGAGCTGCTGAAAAAGGCCGACATCAGGCACGAGGTGCTGAACGCCAAGCAGCACGAGCGCGAGGCGCATATTGTCGAGCAGGCCGGCCAACCGGGCGCGGTGACCATCGCCACCAACATGGCGGGTCGGGGTACCGATATCGTACTCGGCGGCAGCCTGGATGCGGAGCTGCGTACGCTCGGTGAGGATGCACCGGAAGCGGAATCCACCAAGATCCGTGAGGCCTGGAAAAAGCGCCACGACCAGGTGCTGGAGGCCGGCGGTCTGCACATCGTCGGTACCGAACGCCACGAGTCGCGGCGCATCGACAACCAGTTGCGCGGCCGATCCGGCCGCCAGGGCGACCAGGGCTCGACACGGTTCTACCTCTCGCTTGAAGACAACCTGATGCGCATCTTCGCATCCGACCGCGTCTCTTCTTTGATGCAGAAACTCGGCATGAAGGAAGGCGAGGCGATCGAGCATCCCTGGGTCACCAAGGCGATCGAGAACGCACAGCGCAAGGTCGAGGCGCACAACTTCAACATCCGCAAACAGTTGCTCGAGTACGACGACGTCGCCAACGATCAGCGCAAGGTCGTTTATCAGCAGCGCAACGAACTGATGGCCGAGGAAGACGTCTCCGATACCATCGAGAGCATCCGTCAAGATGTGGTCGGCGCAGTGATCGGCACCTATCTGCCCGCCAACAGCCTGGAAGAACAATGGGATCTCGCCGGGCTCGAGGACGCGCTCGAGCGCGAGTTCGGTCAGCGTATCGAAGTGCGGGCCTGGCTGGAGCAGGAGCCGGATCTGCAGGAGGAGGCGCTACGCGAGCGCGTCCAGCAGGCGGTCGCGGATGCCTACAAGGCCAAAGAGGAATTGGCGGGCACCTCGGTGCTGCGGCACTTCGAAAAATCCATCATGCTGCAGGTGCTGGATCAGGCCTGGAAGGAACATCTCGCGGCGATGGATTACCTGCGCCAGGGTATCCATTTGCGTGGATACGCCCAGAAGAATCCCAAGCAGGAATACAAGCGCGAGGCCTTCGAGATGTTCACGGCCATGCTCGAACGCATCAAGCATGACGTGGTCGGCATCGTATCGAAGGTCCAGGTGCGGACCGAGTCGGACGTCGCCGCGGTCGACGAGCAGCGCCGGACCACCACGCCGATGGAATTTCAGCACGCCGAGGCGAACGCGATCGCGGACCCCGGTGGCGAAGCCGCGGCCGCCGGCGCGCCGAACGAAAAACAGTCGCCTGTTGTGCGTGGCCAGAAGGTCGGCCGCAACGATCCCTGTCCCTGCGGCTCCGGCAAGAAGTACAAACAGTGCCATGGGCAGTTGCGATAACGCCTGCGGCAGATACAAGAGGCAAGAGACAAGATGCAAGTGATGGCGAGGCGGGACCAAGTCTTTACTTGTATCTTGTCTCTTGCATCTCCTGAAAACCATGTCGGTTAATCTTGTCGCTCCTTCTTCATTGTCGCCGATCGCCGGCATCCGGCTCGGCACGGCCAGCGCGGGCATCAAAAAGCCCGGACGCCGCGATCTCGTCCTGATGGCGCTTGCTCAGGGTTCCGTGGCCGCCGCCGTATTCACCCGTAATGCCTTTTGCGCCGCGCCGGTGATCGTCGCGCGCGCACATCTGGACGTCGCCGCACCGCGCTATTTATTGATCAATACCGGGAATGCCAATGCGGGCACCGGAGAACCCGGGCTGCGCGACGCGCGGCGTTGCTGCGCAAGCCTTGCACGCCTGGCGGGCTGTGCGGAAACAGAGGTCCTGCCGTTTTCCACCGGCGTGATCGGCGAGTCGCTGCCGGTGGACAAGATCGAAGCGACGTTGTCGTCCGCCGAGGCCGCGTTGCACGCAGACGGATGGGTGGAGGCCGCCAATGGCATCATGACGACCGACACCCTCGCCAAAGGCGCGTCGCGCCAGCTCGTCATCGACGGCAAGACCATCACGCTGACCGGAATTGCGAAAGG
>JBAYTM010000256.1:0-4381 GCA_041675685.1 Thiohalobacteraceae bacterium | reverse complement strand
TAGAAGCGCTCGGCCTGCAGGTCGTGCATGAAATTGTCGCTGAAGATCGGGCCGCTGTGACATTCGGCGCAACGTCCCTTGCCGAAGAAGACCGCCTGTCCGCGCAGTTCCGCGTCGGTCGCCTTGTCGTTCAGTTTGCCGAACGGATCGAGCTTCGGCGCCGGCGGAAAGTCGAGGATCTCCTGGAACTCGGCCATCGCATGCACTTCGCTGCCGCGCTCCAGGAAATTCACCCCCTTCTTCTGCGCAACGACGATGTCGCCGTCGAAATAGGCCGCGCGTTGCTCGAACTCGGTGAAGTCCTCGACCGTGCGCAAGGCGCGCTGGGAGCCGAACAGGCGCTGCTGGTTCACACCGCGCAGCGGCGGCGTATCGATACGCCGCCGGAATTCCTGCGGGCGGATATCGCCGACCAGGTGGGTCGCAGCGTTGGTATGGCCGTTGGCATGGCAGTCGAAACATGAGACGCCGAGGCTGGGCTTCTCGCTGCGCCGGTCGGAGGTGAGATTGAACTGCTGCTGTGGAAACTGACTTACCAGCAGGCGCAGGCCCTCCAATTGCTTCGGGTTGAGGATACCGTTGAAGAGTTCGTAAAAATTCTGGGTCGTGACCAACTGACCCTGCGAGACGTCGCCCAGGTCGGGTCGGGTCGTGAGAAAAATCGGCGGCGGGAACTCGGGCAGTAAATGCTCAGGGACATCGAATTCCGTATCGAAGCGGTTGAGATCACGCCCCTCCTGCTTTTGAATCTCCTCGATGTGGAACTCCGGAAACACCATGCCGCCTTCCTCGTGGAAGGGATGCGGCAGCGGCATGAAGCCCTTCGGGAAGAGTCCTTTTTGATTGATCTCGTCGGGCGTCATCTCGGCGAGCTGCTGCCAGGTCGTGCCGCTCGGCAGTTTCACGCGCACCCCGGCCTGCACCGGTTTGCCGCCCGACATGGTGACGCCGTCGGCGGGTTTGTCGGAGAGGTCGTAGCGCTCCTCGAGCAGCTTCCGCTGGCGCTCGTCCATCTGCGACTTCTTGGCACTGAACTCCTTGAAGATCTGCGGAAAATCCTTCTCATCGGCGACCGGCATGTAGCTCGTCTGGCCGCGCGCCTTGGGGTCCAGTCTGCCTTGCGCCTGCTGCGCAGATGCGCCGGCCACCATGCCCAGCGACAGCGCGGCCGCCACCGCGAACCGGACCGCACGGGTGGATTGCTTGTTCATGGCTCCTCCTTGTCATCCCTTTTGGTGGAGTCTTGAGTGTAGACCAGCTCTAAGAGTCCAGCGAAAAATTGGCAATTGGCTGGCCAATCGCGGAAGAGTGGCAGGCAATAAGCTTAGGCCAATGATATTTCGAGCTTTCCTCGCTGAAGAATTCAACGTGCCGGGCTATCGGAGAGGCCGCTGCTGCCGTACCATGTCGCGCCATGGCGATCGAGATCGAACGAAAATTTCTGGTGCGTCATGACGGGTGGCGCGCGGATGCGGGCCCCGGCGTCCGGCTGCGACAAGGCTATCTCAGCCGCGTGACCGGCGCGGACCCCGCACGCAGTTCGGTCCGTGTGCGCACCGACGGCGTGCAGGCGTTCCTGAACATCAAGGGTGCGACATTGGGCATCCGCCGTCAGGAATTCGAGTACGCGATCCCGACTGAGGACGCCGAGGCGATGTTGGCCACGTTGTGCCTCGACGCCGTGGTCGACAAGACGCGCTTCAAGGTGCCGCTCGGCGGACACGTCTGGGAGATCGACGTCTTCGCCGGCGACAACGCCGGTCTGGTGGTCGCGGAGATCGAGTTGCAAGACGAGGCGGAGGACTTCGTCCGACCCGACTGGCTGGGTGATGAGGTCTCCGACGACGCCCGCTATTACAATGTCTGTCTGGCCGAACGGCCGTTCCGCAACTGGTAATGTCGGTGCCGGTATTCCTGACCCGATGGATGCTTCCCGCGCTGCTGATCCTGGCGGCGACACTGAACGGCTGTTCGCATCCGGAACACGACTCGATCCGTCTTGCCCTGGCCGGCGACGCCATCAATCTCGATCCCCGCTATACGACCGACGCCACCTCGGCGCGCATCAACCGTCTGATTTACGCCCGGCTGGTCGATTTCGACGAACACGCGGCGGCCCAGCCGTCGTTGGCCACCTGGGAGCTGTTGGCGCCGACCTATTACCGGTTCCGGTTGGGCCCCGAGGGGCGCAGGTTCCAGGACGGCAATCGTTTGACCAGCCACGACGTCAAGGCGACCTACGACTTTATTCTGGATCCGGCAAACGTCTCGCCGCATCGCACGGCGCTGTCGTTGATCGAGCGCATCGACGTCGTCGACGACGACACGCTGGACATCTTCCTGCAGCGGCCCGATCCGTTGTTTCCGGGCTATCTGGTCATCGGCATTCTGCCTCAACGTCTGGCCCGCACGCCCAAGGGCGAAGATTTTATCCCCGAGGGGAGCGGTCCCATGGTCTACCTGGGGCGGCCGGAGCCAGGTGTGGTGCAATTGCGGCGCCGTGCGGACGGTCAGCTGCTCGAAGTGGTGCGTGTCCCGGACGCCACCGTGCGCGTACTCAAATTATTGCGCGGCGAAGTGGACGTGCTGCAGAACGACCTGCCGGCGGAATTGATCACCTATCTGGCCCAGCACCAGGACATTCGGGTGCGCCGCGTGACCGGCAACAATTTTTCGTACCTGGGCTTCAATCTCGACGACCCGGACACCGGCAGGATCGAGGTGCGCGAGGCGGTGGCCCACGCGCTGGATCGCGATGCCATCATCCGTCATGTGTTGGACGAGGGCGCGCGGCCGGCGGGCGCCTTGCTGCCGCCGGAGCATTGGGCCGGTCACCCGGAGCTGAAAGGCGTCAGCCATGATCCGGAACGCAGTCGGCGCCTGTTGCACGAGGCCGGCTACGGACCCGAGCGTCCGCTGCGTCTCACCTACAAGACCTCGAGCGACGCCGTGCGGGTGCGTCTGGCAACGGTGATCCAGGACCAACTCGCAAAGGTCGGTATCCGTGTCAGCCTGCAGACCTACGACTGGGGCACCTTTTACGGCGACATCAAGGCCGGACGCTTCCAAATTTACAGTCTCTCCTGGGTGGGCATCAAAACGCCGGATATCTTTCGTTATGTGTTCCACAGCAGCGCGATGCCGCCGGAGGGTGCCAATCGCGGACGCTTCCGCGACGCCACCGTCGATACCCTGATCGAGGCCTCGGAAGAGGTTCAGGAGCCGGCGCACCAGGTCATGCTCTATCGCGCCCTGCAGGAACGGCTGTTGGCGACCCTGCCGCTGGTTCCGCTGTGGTACGAGGATCAGGTCTATGCGACCCGCGAGGGCATCGAGGGGTACAGCCTGGCGCTCGACGGCAACTACGATGGCCTCTTGACGGTACAGCGCAGTGCGGCACCCTGAGCACCCGGCGATGCTCGTCCGCATCAGCCTCGCCGAACAGGCCTTGGAGTTGCTTCACGCGGGAGAGCCGGTGCGCCGCTATGCCGTGTCCACGGCGCGCAGTGGGGCGGGTGAAGCGATGGACAGCGGGTGCACCCCGCGGGGCTGGCATGAGATCCGCGCCAAGATCGGCGCGGGCTGCGCGCCCGGCACGGTGTTCGTGGGCCGACGTGCCACGGGAGAAATCTATAGCGATGCACTCGCGAAGGCGTTTCCGGAACGCGATTGGATACTCACCCGTATTCTCTGGCTACGCGGCCTGGAACCGGGCCGCAACCGCCGCGGCCCGGTCGACAGTATGCGGCGCTACATTTATGTGCATGGCTGTCCCGATTCCGAGCCGATGGGCCTGCCCGCATCGCACGGTTGTATCCGTATGCGCAATGCCGAGATCATCGAGCTGTTCGAACGCGTGGGCGCCGGCACGCAGGTGTGGATTCAGGAACCCGCGTTCGATGCGGCCTCGCCGTTACGGCCGCCGAGCCGGGTGCGCTGAGGTGTGGCGTGCGGAACGCCGATCCCGCGCATGTGAATGACACCACCGGGCGGTCGTTTGGATTTCAGGTTTTTTGCATAGCGGTTTGGGATGACACCGGTTCCGGCCACGGGGTCTTTGCGCGCAATCCCCAGGGACTGGACTCCAGCCAGGCCTCGATGTCCGCGGCATCGCACGGGTGGCTGATGTAAAAGCCCTGCACCGCATCGCAGCCGAGCATCTCGAGCAGCAGCAGGACCTCATGATCCTCCACGCCTTCGGCCACCACCAGACGACCGATGTTGTGGCTGAGGTCGATGATGGAGCGCACCAGGACGGCGTTGTTCTCGTCTTCGGCCATATCGGCGACGAAGGATTTATCGATCTTCAATTCGTTGACCGGTAGCCTTTTGAGGTAGCTCAGCGACGACAGGCCGGTGCCGAAGTCGTCAATGGACAGGC
>JBAYTM010000255.1:0-4423 GCA_041675685.1 Thiohalobacteraceae bacterium | reverse complement strand
AGTACACCGAGGGTCCCGTAGGCGCCGCACATCAACCGCGATACATCATAGCCGGCGACGTTCTTCATCACCTCGCCGCCGAAGCGCAGCAGTTCGCCTTTGCCGTTGACGACTTTCGTGCCGAGCAGAAAATCGCGCGCCGCGCCCCGAAACGGCCGCGCCGGGCCCGACAGCCCACAGGCGATGGTGCCGCCGAGCGTGGCATGGGTTCCGAAATGCGGCGGCTCGAAACCGAGCATCTGACCGCGTTCCGCCAAAGCGGCCTCGATCTCGGACAAAGGTGTTCCGGCGCGCGCCGTGATGACCAGTTCGGTCGGCTCGTACTGCACGATGCCGCGCAGGCCGGACACATCCAGTGTCTCGCCCTGTCTGCGGCGACCGAGAAAATCCTTGCTGCCGCCGCCGCGGACGACCAAGGGAGTGCCTTGCGCGGCGGCAATGCCGATCCGTTCGACGATGGCTTTTTCCATAGCGTTGCCGGGCCTGCGTCAGGAATCGCCCAGAGGCCAAGGGTGCCCGGACGCCAAGAACATCTGAATCAATGCAAATGTGCGAGCGGAGATCGGTAGGCGATCGGGCTGTCCAACCGGGCCAACCGGGGATTTTTGACTCAGCAAAGGGTTTCCTGGCGTCTCGGCGCCTTGGCGGTTCGAAAACCGAACTCCAGGTCTCGGCGGTTCAATGACGGCCTTCATTCAAAACCGCTCCAATTCCGGATGCGCCAACTGCCCACGATGCACGTGCATGGCACCGAACTCGGCGCATCGGTGCAGGGTCGGTACCGCCTTGCCGGGGTTCAACAGACCGTCCGGGTCGAAGGCCGCTTTGACGGCATGAAACTGTTGCAGCTCGGCCGGTTCGAATTGCACGCACATCTGACCGATCTTTTCCATGCCGACGCCGTGTTCGCCGGTGATGGTGCCGCCGACTTCGACACAAAGTTCCAATATCCTGCCGCCGAACGCCTCGGTGCGTTCCAGTTCGCCGGGATTATTGGCATCGTAGAGGATCAGCGGGTGCAGATTGCCGTCGCCGGCGTGAAACACATTGGCCACCGGCAACCCATATTCCTCCGAGAGTTCGCTGATGCGCTCCAGCACCAGCGGCAGATGCCGGCGTGGAATGGTGCCGTCCATGCAATAGTAATCGGGCGAGATGCGGCCGACGGCGGGGAAGGCGGCCTTGCGGCCCTTCCAGAAGCGCAGGCGTTCGGCCTCGTCGCGTGCCGTGCGCACCTCGGTCGCGCCGGCGGACAGCAGCAGTTCGCGCACGCGCAGGATATGCTCGGACACCTCTTCGTTGGTGCCGTCCACTTCGCAAAGCAGGATGGCGGCGCAGTCCGGATAACCCGCATCCACGAAGTCCTCGGCCGCGCGGATGGCGAGGCGGTCCATCATTTCCAATCCTGCGGGTATGACGCCCGCGGCGATGATGTCGCCGACCGCCCGGCCGGCCCTGCCGATGTCATCGAAGGCGGCCAGCACGACCTGCGCACGCTCCGGTATCGGCAGCAGGCGCAACGTGACCTCGGTGATGACGCCGAGCATGCCTTCCGAACCGGACATCAGCGCCAGCAAGTCGTAGCCGGCATCGTCGAGCGCCATGCCACCAAGGTGCAGCACATCGCCTTCCATGGTGACGACTTCCAGTCCAAGCAGGTTGTGCACGGTCAATCCGTATTTCAGGCAATGCACGCCGCCCGAATTTTCCGCGACGTTCCCGCCGATACTGCAGGCGATCTGCGAGGAGGGGTCGGGCGCGTAGTAGAGACCGTAACGTTTTGCCGCTTCGGAGACGGCAAGGTTGCGCACGCCGGGCTGGACGCGCGCAACGCGTTGTTCGGGGTCGATGGACAGGATCTTGTTGAAACGCGCGAGACTCAGAATCAAGCCCTCGGCATGCGGCAGCGCGCCGCCGGACAAGCCGGTCCCGGCGCCGCGCGCGACGACCGGTATCCCGCCTGCATGACAGACTCGTAAAACGGCCTGTACCTGCGCAATGGTCTCTGGCAGGACCACCGCCAGCGGCAATTCGCGATAGGCCGACAGTCCGTCGCATTCGTAAGGTCGCAAGGCCTCGTCGTTCACCAGCATGGCGTCGGTGGGCAGCACCGCGCGCAAGGCGCCGGCGAGTGCACGCTGTTTTTGGTCGCGAGTAACGTCGTCGAGCACGGGGGGGTATCCGGTTGTCGTTTCTGAGAATCGCGAAACGGATTTAACCATGAAGGCGCCGAAGGCGCATAAGGAAACACCAGGTTTTTACATCAAGGGCTTTTTGCCTGTGCCTTCCTGGGTTCATCGTTTCGTGCCTAACCGCTCCCTTGCCGCACCGAGGCGGTCGACGACGGCGGCCCGGCGAGCCGGCGATAAACGGTCGCCAGTGCATCGTCGTCGCCGACATTACCGGGAAAGATCACCACCGGCAGCCGCGGATACAACGGGTGATCGTCGGGGCAGCGTACCATCGAACAACCCGGCAAAATCTGCCCGAGAACCCGCGCGATGCGCAAGCTTAGTCCCTGCGAGAGCACATCGTTCGAGGTGATTCCGCCCTTGCTGATGAGAAATCCGAGGTCGTCCGGCAGGCGCTGGACCACTTCCATTAGAAATCCGGAGACCAATTCGCCGAAGGCGAGCCGGGTTTCTTCGGAATCAAAGCCCAACTCGACGCGGCTGGTGAAGATGACCGGCGTCAGGTGCAAGGCATGGGCGGCCTCGATACGTTCGAGTACGTTGCCGAGCAGCGCCTGGGAAGCGTCTGGCAGGCGTGCCACGTCGACTTCGATAGGGACCGTGTCCGCTTCGGCCAGTAACCGCTGCAGTTGGCGGGTCGTCGTGCTGACGTGCGAGCCGACGATCACGGCGCCGGGATTGTCGGTGCGCAGATAACGGCGCATGTCCGCGGCTGCAACCGGTTGCGGCGGCAGCCCGGCGAGCGCCGCGACAATGCCGGCCGCACTGCGGCACAGAAAGCGTTTGCCCTGGCGTGCGGCCCGGTTCAGATCTTTCGCGAAGGCGTCGAGGTCGCCTTGCGACTCGGCATCGACCGCACAGGCGACATTGCCATGCAAGCCCATCAGGCGGGCGAGACAGCCGGCGCGGATCTCGTCGAGCCCGAAACGCTCGACCTGCCCGGCACGGATCCGGCCCTGGGTCTTCTCCTCGATGTAGTCCGGCAGAAAGGCATGGCGATAGCCGAACACCGAATCGCGCGCGAACTCGGTCCGGTGCACCGGCACGGGCTTGCCCTCGATCATCAGATAATGCACTCCATCGCGGGTGATACGCCCGCCTTCGATGAAGGCGGGTATCAGGAAATGCGCGTCGAAGGGACCGAGCTCTTCCGCAATGATGTCGGTCTCGACCGGGTAATGGCCGCGCAGGGTGGAATCCGAGCGGCTGATCAGGATAGGCTCGATGCGACGGCCGGTCCGCGCGAGATCCTCCAAAGCCGTCCTTAGATTCCGGCAGACTTCGCGTGTCACATCTGCCGCGCGTCGTGGCTCCATGCCGCGCGTGTTGGTCAGCACGAAAAACAGTGGGGCCTCGTCCAGCAGCGCGTCGCGCAGCGTCTCCGGGTCCCAGCGTGTCAGCAGAAGACAACTGTGCACCGTCTGCGAACCGGTCGGATCGTCGTCGAGCACCACAAGTTTGGTTTCCGTCATGGGTATGCCTTATTTCGCACGTTTTCTTGAACCGCCAAGACGCCAAGATCGTTTTTGGAAAAAGCGAACGTCCGAAGGTTTTACATTCAGTTTTCCTTGGCGTTCTTGGCGTCTTGGCGGTTCAAGAAAATAATCACAAGCCCAACAAACCCCGTGCGCGCGCTTCGATGGCCGGGGCGTCGAGGCCGTTGAAGCCCATCAGTTCGCCTGCGGCGGCCACGGTCTCGCCGCGCTGCCAGCACAATGCATCGCGCTTGGCATTGCTGCGCAACAGCACGGGTTCGAGGCTGGCGCTCGGCCCGCCGCTGATCGCGAGCAGGGCATCGCCGTCGAACAGCGCGGCGAAACCTGCGTCGTCCATGAATTCACCATCCGGTTCGGCCACGCTGTTCCAGCTGACGTCCTGCGGACGATACAGGCGACGTGGATTGACGATGCTGAGGATACGCACGCGCGCACCGCGCTGTTCCAGCGCTTCGCCGGCTGCGAAGACCGGTAACAGGACCATGTCGCCCGTCACCGCCAGGACCAGCAGCGGACCGGAACTGCGTGCGGTTTCGTACAACGCGACGGCGCCGGTTTCGACGGCCTGCCGCGCCTGTGCGAGTGTCGTACGCACAGGCAGCGCGGTCTTGGACGCGAAGATGGCGATGGTCTTGTTGTGTGTCGTCAGCGCCCAATCGTACGCGGCCTGGATGCTGTTGGCGTCGCAGGGAAACAGCGGGTAGTGATTGCCGTTGCGCATCATCGCGGCGGAGT
>JBAYTM010000254.1:0-4479 GCA_041675685.1 Thiohalobacteraceae bacterium | reverse complement strand
CGCCAAGCGGCCGCGGCACTGCAGCGCTGGCTGGCGGTGCGTGGCGAGCTGGCAACGCCGGGCCAAAGCGCCTTGTTCGTCGCCCGCAACGGCCGCCGCCTGTCACCGCGCTCACTGCAGCAGCGGCTGGCGCTCCGGGCGCGGCAGCAGGGCATGGCGGGCAAAGTCCATCCGCACATGCTGCGACACTCCTTTGCCAGCCACATGCTCGAGTCGAGCGGCGATCTGCGCGCCGTCCAGGAACTGCTCGGGCATGCCGACATCAGCACCACGCAGGTCTACACCCATCTGGATTTTCAACACCTTGCCGAGGTCTACGACCGTGCGCACCCGCGCGCCAAGCGGCGGCCCAAGTGACTGGAACCGGGCTCAAAATTCCCGCCAGTTCCTTGATCCCGAAAGGCCCGACTTTAACCGCAAAGGCCGCGAAGGCGCGCGCGGGAAAACCAAAGACTTTGGCCACGAAAAACGCGCTTGGCATCCCCCAACATCTCGCGTTGATAATGGCCGTTTTTCCGTGGCAAAGATGTTTTCGCTTTTCTTTGCGCGCCTTTCGCGTACTTTGCGGTTAAATGGATTTGTCAGGCCCTGTCCCTCCACGGTCGCCTTGCCATTTCTCCCTACCCGCGGAAATATCAGGATTTTCCGGCTGCTGTGCCCGACGGCGATAGTGTAGAATCGACGCCTGTTTGCGGGTCGGTAACTGCTTGTTGGGGCAACAAAGTGAAGCAATTCGACGGCACCACCATTCTTTCGGTACGGCGCGGCGGCAGCGTCGTGATCGGCGGCGATGGCCAGGTCACGCTCGGCAATACCATACTCAAGGGAAATGCGCGCAAGGTTCGCCGGTTATTTCAGGACCAGATCCTGGCCGGGTTCGCCGGCGGCACCGCCGACGCCTTCACCCTGTTCGAGCGCTTCGAGGCCAAACTCGAGAAGCACCGGGGCAACCTGACCCGCGCCGCCGTCGAGCTCGCCAAGGACTGGCGCACCGATCGCATGTTGCGGCGTCTGGAGGCGCTGCTCGCGGTCGCGGACAAGAACGTATCGCTGATCATCACCGGCAACGGCGATGTGGTCGAGCCGGAGCAGGGCATCATCGCCATCGGCTCCGGCGGCCCGTTCGCGCAGGCCGCGGCGCGCGCCTTGCTGGAGAACACCGAACTGCCTGCGCGCGAGATTGCCGAGCGCAGCCTCAATATCGCCGCGGACATCTGCATCTACACCAACCGCAACCTGACCATCGAAGAACTGACCTAAACGCCGCCCCTCGGCCCTAGCCCCTCATCCCTAGAACCTGATCTCATGAGCGAAATGACCCCCCGCGAAATCGTCCAGGAACTCGACAAGCACATTGTCGGGCAGAGCGACGCCAAGCGCGCCGTCGCCATCGCCCTGCGCAATCGCTGGCGGCGCATGCAGGTCGCCGGCGACCTGCGCAACGAGATCACGCCGAAAAACATTCTGATGATCGGGCCGACCGGCGTCGGCAAGACCGAGATCGCACGGCGTTTGGCGAAGCTCGCCAATGCGCCCTTCATCAAGGTCGAGGCCACCAAGTTTACCGAGGTCGGCTATGTCGGTCGCGACGTGGAGTCCATCATCCGCGATCTGGTCGACGTGGCGATCAAGATGACCCGCGAGCAGGAGATGGCCAAGGTGCGCCACCGTGCGGAAGACGCGGCGGAAGAACGTGTGCTGGACGCCTTGCTGCCACGCCCGCGGCCGATCGGCTTTGCCGAACAGGAGCCGGAAACCAACGACGCATCCGATACGCGCCAAAAGCTGCGCAAGCTGTTGCGCGAAGGCCGGCTCGACGACCGCGAGATCGAGATCGAGGTCTCCGCGGCACCGATCGGCGTGGAGATCATGGCCCCACCCGGCATGGAAGAGATGACCAGCCAATTGCAGGGCCTATTCCAGAATCTGGGCGGCAACCGCACCAAACAGCGCAAGCTGCGCGTCGGCGAGGCCATGAAGCTGCTGACCGACGAGGAGGCGGCCAAGATGGTCAACGAAGAAGATCTCAAGCTGCGCGCGGTACAGGCGGTGGAACAGAACGGCATCGTCTTCATCGACGAACTCGACAAGGTCACCCAACGATCGGATACGCGCGGGCCGGACGTCTCGCGCGAGGGCGTGCAACGCGATCTGCTACCGCTGGTGGAGGGCAGCACGGTCTCGACCAAGCATGGCATGGTCAAGACCGATCACGTGCTGTTCATCGCCTCCGGCGCCTTTCATTTGTCGAAGCCGTCCGACCTGATTCCCGAACTCCAGGGCCGGCTGCCGATCCGTGTCGAACTCGATGCCTTGGGCGTCGAGGATTTCGTACGCATCCTGACCGAACCGGACGCGAGCCTGACGGAACAGTACACGGCATTGCTGGCGACCGAAGGCGTGCGGTTGGAATTTGCGACCGACGGTGTCGCGCGCCTCGCCCAGGTCGCGTGGGAAGTGAACGAGCGGACCGAAAACATCGGCGCCCGGCGGCTGCACACCGTGCTCGAACGCCTTCTGGAAAAGATCTCCTTCGAGGCGTCCGATCGCGACGGCGAAGCGCTGCGCGTGGACGCCGCCTATGTAGACGAACACCTGGCCAACCTGGCCGGCGACGAAGATCTGAGCCGGTATATTCTTTAAGAGCAGGTTCTAGGTGCTAGGTTCTAGGGCCGAGGAAAACCGTCCTGACCCCTCCCTCGGCCCTAGAACCTAGCACCTAGACCCTGCATTCAAGAGGACCCAATGTATGAGCATCCGCCCCACTGAAATAAACCTGCACAAACAGTCGCGCATTCTGGAAATCGCCTTCGAAGACGGCGCGCGCTTCAACCTGCCTGCGGAATATCTGCGCGTGTACTCGCCATCGGCCGAGGTGCAGGGTCACGGCCCCGGTCAGGGCGTGCTGCAGATGGGCAAGGAGGACGTGAATATTGAGAACCTGATCAGCGTCGGCAATTACGCGATCCAACTGTTCTTCGACGACAACCACAGCACCGGGATTTACTCCTGGGCCACGCTCTACGATCTGGGCAAGAATCAGGAACGCTATTGGCAGGAATATCTCGACAAGCTCGCCAAGGCGGGACACAAGCGCCAGGATCCAGTGGCGAATTGATGCGTCGAAAAATGAACTTCGACCGCGAAGGCGCGCGAAGAAACGATGTTGATGCGTAGGGAGCATCGGACCGCGGTTCGTAAAGCGCCGGGGTCTTGCCGAATGGCGGACGTGAAATGACCCGGGGCCTTCGAGGTCCTTAGGGTGCCCTGTTACGCTGTACAAGAAATGATTTTCCTTGGCGCGCCTTCGCGTCCATCGCGGTTAAAGTTTTAATCTCATAGGTAGCAGGCGACGCTATGACCGACAAGACCACCCACTTTGGCTTCCAACAGGTCGACTGGGACGACAAGGCCCGTCGGGTCGGCGCGGTGTTCGACTCGGTGGCCAATAAGTACGACGTGATGAACGACGTCATGTCGTTCGGAATCCATCGCCTCTGGAAACGTTACGCCATCGAGTTGTCCGGCGTACGCAAGGGCCAGCGGGTGCTCGATCTGGCCGGCGGCACGGGAGATCTCGCCGCGCGGCTGTCGCGGCTGGCCGGCCCGACCGGCGAGGTGGTCCTGGCCGACATCAATGCCTCGATGCTCGCGGAGGGGCGTGCGCGCCTGCTGGACAAGGGCATCGCCGGGAATCTGCGCTTCGTGCAGGCAAATGCCGAACGTCTGCCGTTTCCGGACAATCATTTCGACTGCATCACCATCGCCTTCGGCCTGCGCAACGTGACCGACAAGGACGCCGCGCTGCGCTCCATGTATCGGGTGCTCAAACCCGGCGGGCGCCTGCTGGTGCTGGAATTCTCCAAGCCGATGCTGCCTGGCCTCGGCCCGCTCTACGACGCCTATTCCTTCAAGCTGCTGCCGTTCATGGGCAAACTGATCGCCAACGATGCCGAGAGCTATCGCTATCTTGCCGAGTCGATACGCATGCATCCCGACCAGGACAGCCTGCGAGCCATGATGGAGTCGGCAGGCTTCGAGGATTGCAGCTATCACAATCTGAGCGGCGGCATTGTCGCGCTGCATCGCGGTTACAAGTATTGAACACACTGGGCGTCCCATGCAGCGTCGGATTCTGGCGGCGAGCCATCGCCGTGCTGGTCGACCTCGCGTTACTGGCCTTTCTGTCGGGCCTGTTTGGCTGGATCGCGCACCGTCTGCACGCCGACGGCGATGCGCCCGCGGGCATCGCGGCGTGGCTTGGATGGCTCTCTATACCCGTGCTGGTGTGGCTGTTCTGGTGGGCATATCAGGGCACGCCTGGCAAACTACTGATGGGTTGTCGGATCGTCGACGCACGCAGCAGCGCACCCGCACGGCCCGTGCAACTTCTGATGCGCCTGTTCGGCTACCTGCTGTCGCTGGCACCGGCCGGTCTCGGCTTTCTCTGGATACTCTGGGATGGTCGCCGTCAGGGCT